>JAPDPT010000079.1 GCA_034506315.1 candidate division KSB1 bacterium
ACCCCAACTCCCACCGCCGGGAAGTCGTAAGGGCGATTCACGTGTGGGTTGTAATATGGGTTGCCCGCTGTGACATTGAGAATCGGGTAACCGAGTTCCTTAAGCCTCCGGATCAGTTCCTTAGGTTCACTCAGATCGGGCCTGGGCTCCTCACCCGGTGCGACCCCCCAGCCGTAGGGATATGGATGGGCATCGTAGACGCTGAGCCGGCTCGTCACCACGATGCCTTTCACCTCGCTCAGGATGCGGGCGGCTGTCTCCCGAAGAAAGCGCGTACGGTTCTCAAAGGACCCGCCGTACCGGCTGTTCTCCCTTGTGAACGAGGCCAACAGCTCGGAGACCAGGTAGCGGTGGCATGCCTTAATGTCCACGGCGTCGAACCCTGCCTCGAGCGCCAACCGAGCGGCCTCAACAAAGCGGTCCTGAAGTCTGTCCAATTCATCGTCGGTGATGAGGGGGTAATCCGGGGGTAGGCCAAGTTGGGGATCCAGAATCGGGCTATGATGGGCGATGATGGGCCGTGGTTTCCCTTCGGGCTTGCTATAGCGGCCTGAGTGCGTCAGCTGCAGGACGAGAAATAGCTCCTGCCGCTGGTAGGCCGAGCGACGGGTCGCCTCCACAAGGCGCTTGAACTCGTCGACGTTGCTCCGATGAATATGCAGTTGCCGGGGGTTGGAACGCGCCTCCGGGACCACGGCCGTCGCCTCAAACCAGATGAGAGCGCTTCCTCCCGACGCGTAACGTCGGTAACGGCGAACGGTTAGCTCCCCAGGGCTGCCGGTTTCATCTGCGTCGAAACCCTCCATCGGATGTACCGCAAAGCGATTCGGGAGCCTGTGACCGGCTATGTTCACCGGTTGGAACAGGAGTTCGATCCGGTCCGAGCAGGGCAGATCCAGACCCAGCTGTTCTGCCTTCTCCAGCAGATGCTGAAGCGTAGGAAACTTGAACCGTTCGTGCCTACCCATCCGAATCCTCGATGCCTGACCCGTCCGTCCTGCCGTATTCCGGGCGAGACCGAATATAGGCAAGGGGAGCCACCCCTACAACGGGTTTTGGCTTGAGCGCAGGAAAAAGACCCCCGCGCGGAACGCAGGCCCCCGTCGATTGCTCGTCAGCCGTAGCCCTGGCATGAAAAGGGCCGCCCGAGAAGGGCGGCCCTCCACGAATCACCGGACTTCCACGACAATCGTGGCCGCGGGACCTGTTTCTGCCTTTCCCAGCTTCAGAACCTTACCGGCTTTGTCCTTGACCACAATGTCCACGTGGTACTTCTGGGCCGGCGCATCGAAGGGAACGGGGAACTCGTAGCTCCAGATGCCGTCGCCGGCCACGGCATCGCCCATTCTGCCCTCGTCATTCAGTCGAATGGTGTACTCGGGGTATTCCCGCACCACCGCCTGAACGCTTCCCACTCTGGCCTTGGCGCCTGCGAATGCGACTTCGATCCTCCCTTTCTGGCCAGGCGACAAGACCACAGGCTCCGCCTTGGCACTCACCAACTTCAGACGTGCCGCGCACGCCAAGCCCAGCGCGATGGCTACGGTGGCAAGCCAGGGCACCCTGTGTCTCCGCATGGTTCTCCTCCCTGTTTGTGAGTCCACAGTTCTGAGACGAAGGCGGGCCACGACGTCTTGTTGCCCCGCTCGTGGCTCCCTCTCGCGGCCCTGCTTTGAATGCGGGTACAGTGTCACGCGTCTGCTGCCTCCTGCATCGAAAAGCTGGCTCTCTACCCTCGGCCCGCGAAATCTGGGCTCAAACCGTGGCCATGACGTAAGCCAGGCCAAGGAGTACCCCCGTCAGCAGGATCGCGAACCCGATGTTGCGCTTGGACCCGATTTCCTCACGCACATCGAGCCCTGTGATCTTGGAAAAAAGCCACAAGGTGGCAGACACGGCGGCCAGGTACGCTACAGCCCGTATTACCAACTGTACGAACGCCAGGGATAATGCGCCCACCCATGTCCTCATGCCCTCGCCTCCCCAACCTCAGAGAGCGCCAAGCCCCGTCGGCGCACCTTCAGCCCTCTCCATGCTTCCTCCCCCCAAAAGAGGCAATGGCTCGCCTTGGTCCGGATGCTCCGATTGTCCGCCCGGCGCGTTGTCCGATACGTTCCAGATTCACGAACTGCCGGTGGCAAGCCTCATGACCTTTTCCTGCGTGGCTTCGCCTCTCAGCAGCTCTCCCGCCACGCGACCCTCGTGCATTACCAGAATCCGGTCGCTCATTCCGAGGATTTCCGGCAGCTCGGAGGAGATCATTACGATCGCCACACCGCGTTCCGCAAGAGCATTGATCAGGTTGTAAATCTCCCACTTCGCCCCGACATCTATACCCCGTGTGGGTTCATCGAAGATCATCACCCTGCAATGGGTGAGGAGCCATTTGGCGAGCACGACCTTCTGCTGGTTTCCTCCGCTCAGGTTTCTCACGGCCTGCCGGAGGGAAGGCGTGCGGATGCGAAGTTCATCGACAAAGCGGGCGGCGTTTCTTCTTTCACTTGCTTTGTCGAGAAAGCCCCAGCGGCTGAAGCGATCGAGGCTTGGCAGGGTCATATTCTCCAAGACGGACATCCCCAGGATCAAACCCTGAGCCTTTCTGTCCTCCGCGACAAGCCCGATGCCCGCGTCGATCGCATCCCGGGGTCCTCGCAGGTGAAGCTCTTGTCCGCCCAGAAAGATCTTGCCGTGATCGAGAGGATCGGCGCCGAAGATCGCTCTTGCGACCTCCGTACGTCCCGCGCCGACCAGCCCGGCGATCCCCAGGATCTCTCCGGCCCGCACCGAGAAGCTCACGTCCGTGAACTTCCCCTTACGGGTGAGCCGTTCCACACGGAGCACCTCCTCGCCCGGCTGCACCTGGCGGGGAGGGAATTCGTCGCTGATCTCTCTCCCGACCATTCGCCGAACAATCTCTTCCCTGGTCAAGTTGGAGACACGGTCGGTACTGACTCGCTGCCCATCGCGCAATATCGTGACTCGATCCGCGATCTCGTAAATCTCCTCGAGGCGATGCGAAATGTAAATCACGCTCACCCCACTGGCGACCAGAGAGCGGATCAGGTCGAAGAGCCTTCTCAGCTCATGCTCCGTGAGGGTAGCCGACGGTTCGTCCATCCCGAGAATTTTCGAGCGCACGGACACAGCCCGCGCGATCTCCACCATCTGTTGCTCCGCCACGCTCAGATGGCGCACCCGCCTCCGGACATCGATGTCCACCTCCAGCTGAGAGAGAATTTTCTCCGCTTCTTGGTACAGGACGTTCCAGTCGATGAGGCCGCTTTTCCGTCGCGGTTCCCTTCCGAGAAAGATATTCTCGGCGACACTCAGGTGAGGCACGAGGTTGAATTCCTGGTAGATCAGGCTAATCCCCAGTCGGCGGGCGGCAATGGGGTTGGGTATCTCCACTCGCTTGCCCTCGAGAACGATCTCGCCCTCGTCCTTCTGGAGCGCCCCAGCCAGGATTTTCATCAGAGTAGACTTGCCGGCGCCGTTCTCTCCGACCAAGGCATGGACCTCGCCCTTTTCCAGGTCGAAGTCGACGCGGTCAAGGGCCTGGACCCCTGGGAAGCGCTTGCTGATACCCCGCATCTGGAGCAACGTACCGTCCGTACCCATTGCGTGCCCTTCTACAGGAAGGATCAGGGCATTAACGGCGTGCCGGCACAACGGCGCGAGGCTGTGGGCACCTCAAGCGAAAGGGTGCGGTGCTTTGCCATCCCCTACCGACTCGACCCGGGCGCCACTGTCCACGTACACCACCTCGGCGCGGAGGCCGGCCGCACCGAGCGCGGCGCGTACCCTCTCAGGCTCTTCAGGCGCATAGGCGAAGAGGGCTCCTCCTCCGCCGGAACCGTTCAGCTTTGCCCCGTAGGCTCCGGCCTCCAGTGCCGTCTGGATCAGGCTGTCAATGCGCGGCGTCGAGACCTGGAGGTAATCGCGGAGGACCTGCTGATGCTCCAGCAACAGCAAGCCAAGTTTGCGACGGTCGATCCTTGTACCCTGAAGCACGCGGAGCGCCTTTCGGGTGATATCGCGATTGTGGATAGCGCCAGCGAGCAGGGCCCATTGTTCTGCGGGCAGGAGAGCCTTGTACCTCTGTAGCCTAGAAGCCGGCGTGGCGTCCAACTCGAACCATGGGTCGGCCTCACGCACCGTGTTCAATGCCTTCTCGATTCCTCCTCGCACCCGAGCAAGAATTCCCTTGGTGTCCTTGGCCTCGCCCGAGTCGACCAGCACAAAGCAGCCCAGCTCGCCCCTTAGCCTCTCGACCGTGAGTTCCGGCTTGAACTCGACCAGACACAGTCCCCCCACGGAGGCCAGAACGTGGTCCATCATCCCCCCGGGCTCGCCAAACTCCACCACCTCGGCCTGATGGGCCCACTTCGCCAGCTGAAAGGGATCCACACTCTTGGCTCCCGCGGAATAGGCTACAAGGAAGCGGGTCCACGCCACACACAGCGCCGAGGAGCTTGCGGTCCCTGAATTGATGGGAATGTTGCCCCTGACCGTCGCACGGACACCCTTCGGCAGGGGCACCCCTGAGCGCCAGAGCACATTGACCACACTGCGAAGATAGTCCCGCTCAAGCTCGTAGCTCAGGGGAAACGAAGCGGGAAACTCCTGACGGGCCCCGATATCCGGCAGCTCGATCGCGTAGATCCCCGAATCGTCGAAGTCGCCCTCAATCCAGATGCGCAGATTGATCGCGGCTGCGATCACAGGCAAGCCCAGGTAATCCTGGTGCTCGCCGAAGAGGCAGATCCGCCCCGGGGCCGATACCCGCAGTCTACCGATCATGTCCTACGAACTCCGAGGACCGTACCGAACCAGCTTACCAGGCGCGCGATCAAGTCGTTCGCTTCAGGGCCCCATAACATATCGCTGCCGCGGCCGGCAGCGAAGTAAATCCGGTAATAGGACGAGCCGTGAGGAGAACTTTGCTGAAGTTGCTGGACGATGGGAGCCGCAGCGGCATCATTGTAGCTGGCCACGGCGAATAGGGGGCGCGGTCTGGTCCGCAGCTCTTCGAGGACCGAGTCGGACAGGACAGGGGATAACAGGGCAATCGCGGCCAGGCAGGGCGACGTCGTGAGGGACTGGAGGACAAGATCTGCGCTCTCCGCACAGGCCACCGCCCCCACCCGTTCTGGATCCACGTAGTCAGCTCTCCGCAGGTAATCGAGCAGATACTGCACGTCGTCTCGGAGATGTCGGAGGCTCTCGGTCGACAGAGGATCCAGAAACTCGTTGGCGCGGAGGGACTCCCCCTGGATCCTCATGTCCACAGCGAGTGCGACAATCCCGGCGGCCGCCAACCGCTCCCCCAACGGCCCAAACGCGCCGCGATCTTGCTCCGGGTTCGCAATAAGGAGGACAGCCGGGTGCTGTTTTCCTCCCTTTGGCTTCCAGAGCGTGGCCATCAGGCGCAAGCCGTCGGGGGTACGAAGCACGAGGTTCTGGGGCTTGGCTGGGCCTCGGCTCGAAGAGCAACCGAGAACGAGCGCGCCGATCGTCAGCACAACCACAGTCTGGCAAGCGTTACTTTTCCAGGTCCCCACGTTTCGTCCTCCTGGCCAGATCGATAATCCCGAGCCGCGGGTCGGTCACAATGGGCATTCGCGTACCATCACGAGCTCACCGGCTCCTTCCAGCCGAGAGACGGAGCGCCCTCCACAGCCAGGTTCATCTCTTTCCGTTTGGCGAACAGGCCGAAGATTCCTCCCGTGTGCAGGAACAGAATGCGATCGCTTTTCGCGAATCTTCCCCGGCGAATCTGGTCCAGAAGACCGAACATCGCCTTACCGGTGTACACAGGATCGAGGATGATGCCCTCAAGGCGCGCCAGATCTCGGATGAGGTCGAGCTCTTCAGGCCGGCTCTCGGCATAGCCACGGCCCACGTAGCCGTCGATGATCTTCACATCCTCCGGGGTGATTCCCAATCCGAGGTGATAGCGATCGGCCACGGTGCGCACAATTCCCAGAATGCGCTCGTGGAAATAGTCAGCCGTTTCACACACGTTGATGCCGAGCACTTCGGCCTCCAGGGAATAGAGGCGCTTACCAAGGAGAAGGCCGGCCAGGGTCCCTCCCGAACCGACCGCTGTTACCACGTAGTTCACCCTGATTCCTTCGAGGCGCAGTTGCTCGACGATTTCGCGCGTGGCACGCAGATATCCGAAGGCTCCCAGTTCATTGGAAGCGCCTTCGGGGATCACATAGGCGCGCTTGCCTTGGGTCTCGTATTGTCGCCGAACTTCGGCGAAAAGCTCGTCCAGGCGGTGGCGGTAGTCGTCCGGGGACACAAAGGTAACCGTTGCGCCTGCAAGGAGGTCCAGGAAGAAGTTCCCGTCGGGGGTATCGGCCGGGGGCTCCCCTCGGAGGAGGAGGTGGGGGTGCAGCCCGAGCTGGCGAGCCAGGACGGCTGTGGCGCGCGCGTGGTTCGACTGGATCCCCCCGCACGTGACGATCACCTGCGCGCCCTGCCGCAGGGCATCGGCCAATACGAACTCCAGTTTGCGCACCTTATTCCCTGAGGCAGCGCAGCCGGTCAGGTCGTCCCGCTTGATCCAGATTTCCGGGCCGCCGAGCAGCTCAGAAAGCCGAGCAAGCTTGTGGACGGGAGTGGGAGTTTGCGCAAGGCTCAGTCTGGGTGGTACGTAGTCGCGCATGGTAGCTCCCCTTGACCTGGTAAGGTAGGTTTAACCACCGACGGACAGCCGATCTCCTCAAGGATCCGCATCAGCTGCTGAGCATTGACCACGGCCCAACCCCCAAAGTCATTGTTGAAGTACACGTACACGTCCATTCCCTGGGATACCCAAACGACGATCTTTTCTGCATCCCGCGCCAGCTGGCGCTCCGAGTAACCCGAGGAGTAGAGGGCAGCTGGACCATGTCTTCGGATGTAGACGAATGAGGCCGAGGTCGTCGGGCCCATTACATTCAGATCTGGCCAGTCCGCGAAGCACAGAGCGACATTGTGTGCGCGGAACAGCTCATATGCCTCCTCGCAGTCCCAGGTGGGATTCCGGATCTCGAACGCCACCCGCCATTCCCTCGTAATGGGGTGCGAGGCAAGGTACTTGAGGAATTCGCTCACTCGTTCCCGGTTCCACTTCCAGGAGGGCGGAAGCTGAAATAGGACCGGCCCCAGCTTGGGCCCCAGCTCTTGGACATTTTGCACGAACGGCTCCAGTATGGCCTGGGGATCGCTAAGCTTCTTTACGTGAGTAATGAATCGGTTGGCCTTGACCGCAAACAGAAAACCCCCCGGCGAACGCCGGAACCAGCCTCGAAACACACTCGCCGGGGGAAGACGGTAGAACGTGTTATTGAGCTCGACGGTGGGGAATTGTAGGGCATAGGCATCAAGCCATTTCGCGGCGGGCAAGGTTTCGGGGTACAGCACACCTACCCAGTGGGGATAATTCCACCCGCTCGTGCCGATCCAAACTTTGCCCGCAACCGCCACCGACGTTTCCGCCCCAGGGGAAAGGTCACGCGCGAACGGCGAACCGTGCGCGTCAGCTCAGCTTCTCTCGATCCCAGAAGCCGGCCGGAGAGTAGGCTACGACCCTCGAGCCATCTGGCTATCGTAACTCTCCGCCGCCAGGAGGATCGCGCCCACGGTTCCGGCGTCATTGCCCAGCCCGGCCCTCACGATCCGAAGCCCGCGCGTGGCCAGCGCCTGGGCAAGCTTCTTGGCCACGCGCTCGGCCATCTGGATGAACTCGTCCCCTGCCTCGGCTACACCGCCCCCCACAACGATCACCTCCGGGTTGAAGATGTTTACGAAGCTCGCCATGGCCACCCCGAGGTAGTAAGCCGTATCTTCGATGGCCTTTTTCGCCTCGGGCTCCCCCTGGTTCGCCCTGGCGAAGATTTCCTCCGTGGTGATCCTTGCCGGCTGCTCCTTTCCAGCGGCCTCCAGACGCTCCAAGTAGGTGCGGATCATCCCCGGCGCCGAAGCGTACTGTTCCACGCAGCCGATGTTGCCGCACCCACATGGGCGGCCGTCGAATTTGATCACCGTATGCCCTAACTCAGCGCCCGCAAACCATGCACCCCGATAGAGCTGGCCATCGATGAGGATGCCGCCCCCAATCCCCGTCCCCAGCGTGAGAAAGATCGCCTGTCGAGCACCCTGGGCCGCTCCCAGGCGAGCCTCCGCAAGGGCCATGACATTGGCATCGTTATCGGCAAAGGTCGGAAGTCCAAACCTGCCCTCCAGAACGCCGCGGATGTCCGCTCCTTCCCAGCCGGGAAGATTGGGGGCCCCTCCGGCCAGGATTCCGCGTCGGTAGTCTACCAGCCCCGGGCTTCCCACACCAATGGCCTGGACCCTTCCCCACTGCTTTGCCTTGTCCAAAAGCTCGTGCACTGCTGCTGTCATGCTTCCGAAGATCGCCTCTGGCCCCTTCTGGGCTTCGGAGGGCCGCTTCTGTCGGACCAGCAACTTCCCGTCACGGCCGGCCAGGCCATACTTCAGCCAGGTTCCGCCGAGATCAAGCCCGATGAACAGGTCCATTTCGCCGCCTTTCTTTCGCCAAGCGCCCGTCGACTTAGCTACTCTTCTTCGCTCGCGTACTGAACCAACGTGACTACCGGGTAGCGAGCCAGCTTTTCCCTTCCCCGCAGGAAACCGAGCTCGATCAGGAAGACGATCCCAACCACTTGGCCACCCAGTTGCTCAACAAGCGAAGCAGTGGCAGCCATCGTTCCGCCCGTGGCCAGCAGATCGTCCACGAGCAGGACCCTCTGGCCGGCCCGCACGGCGTCCCTGTGGATTTCGATGGCGTCTGTCCCGTACTCGAGAGCATACTCCGCGCGTATCGTTTCGGCCGGCAGCTTGCCCGGCTTGCGCGCCGGGACGAATGCAGCCCCCAGCTTGTAGGCGATCGCGCTCCCGAAGATGAACCCTCTGGCCTCTACACCCACCACAACCTCTGGCCTGGCGTGGGCGAACGCTGCGGCCATTTCGTCCACGGCGCAGCGAAACGCCTCGGGGTCCTGGAGGAGGGTGGTGATGTCCCGAAACACGATTCCTGGCTTCGGAAAACCAGGGATGCTTCGGATCTTTGCTTTGAGGTCCTTCGCCTCCATTGTCCACTCCCTTCCGCGCGATCCGGGTGTCAGAAACGGACTTCGAAGGACTTAAACTCCCCTGCAAAAGGCTCCCAATGGACGTCCACTCGGGTGACACGCGCGTAGCGAGGTCCGATGTTCAGCTCACGCGCGTAGTCTTCGATCATCCCACGCTCGCCCTCCACCACCGACTCCACGGTTCCATCCGGTCGGTTGCGGACGTAGCCCTTGAGGCCGCGCACGGTGGCCTGGCGGTAGGCGAAGTATCGAAAGCCAACTCCCTGCACCATCCCGTGTACGATGATGCGAGCCCGAGCGTCCATCTCCGGATTCCCTCAAGCAGATCGCCAGGCGTTTTCTCTGCGCCGGCGCGACTGAGCTAACGACAAAGCGACCTCCACGGCTTCTTCCGGAGTGGAGGCTACCCGAATAGCGGGATCGAAGCTCCAGCCCGCCAGGCTCACCACCGGGACGCCCAGCTTCAGACAAAACGCGATCTCCGAGAGGGTACCGTACTCACCGTCGACGGCGATGGCCGCATCTGCGGTCCGCACGATGATCACGTTTCGGGCATCCTGCATACCCGTGACCACCGCATAGTCCACATAGGGATTGGCGTCCCAGCGGCTGGTGCCCGGCAGAATCCCTATAGTGATGCCGCCCTTCTCTTTGGCCCCCCTGCAGGCAGCCTCCATCACACCGCCCAGTCCCCCACACACGATAATGGCCCCGCGCTCTGCGAGAAGGCGGCCAATTTGCAGCGCCAGGTCGTAGATTTCGGGGCCGACGACGCCGCTGCCCAAGACAGCGATGACGAGGTTTTCCTGCTTCGTTGCCATCACGGCTCCAGCCGATAAAGCATGCGTGGGAATGGGATCGTCTCCCGCACGTGAGACAGCCCGCAGATCCACGCCACTGTGCGTTCAATCCCCAGCCCGAACCCGGCGTGGGGCACGCTCCCGTAGCGCCGCAGGTCCAGATACCACTCAAAAGCTTTGCGGGGCAGCTTGTGTTGTTCGATCTTGCGTTCCAGAGCCTCCAGGTCGTCTTCCCGCTGCCCGCCACCAATGATCTCTCCGTATCCCTCGGGGGCAAGCATGTCCATGCACAGCGCCCGGTCCGGCTGCTCAGGATCGTTTTTCATGTAGAACGCTTTCACCGCTGCAGGGTAGCGGTGCACGATGACCGGTCGTTCGAAGCGCTCCGAAAGTACCGTTTCGTCCGTACCGCCGAAGTCATCCCCGAAGCGAAAGCCGGTCCCTGCCTCCTCAAGGATCCGGGCGGCCTCGTCGTAGGAGATCCGTGGGAAAGGCGTGCGGATCTTTTCGAGCGGCGCCAGATCGCGTCCAAGGGTCTCCAATTCGGCCCGCCTCCTTTCCAGCACGCGCTGCACAAGGTACTCCACCAACTCCTCGGCGAGCCGCATGTCGTCCTCGAGGTCGAAGTAGGCGACCTCCGGTTCGACCATCCAGAACTCGATCAAATGGCGGCGCGTCTTGGAGCGCTCCGCGCGAAAGGCAGGTCCGAAGCAGTAGACCTTGCCGAAGGCCATAGCGCCTGCTTCCATGTACAGCTGGCCGCTCTGGGTCAGGTACACCTTCTGGCCGAAGTAATCGGTCTCAAAGAGGGTTGTGGTTCCCTCGCAGGCGGCGGGAGTGAAAATCGGGGCGTCGAGAAGGACGAAGCCGCGCTCGTCGAAGAAGTCGCGGATCGCCCGAACGATCTCGTGTCGGACCCGCAGGATCGCCTGCTGGCGCGAGCTACGCAGCCACAGGTGGCGGTGGTCCATCAAGAAGTCCACGCCGTGCTCTTTGGGGGTGATGGGGTAGTCCTTAGCGATCTGAACGATCTCCAGGGCCTTGACCAGCAGCTCATAGCCACCCGGAGCACGCGCGTCTTGGCGCACCGTCCCGTAGACCTTGAGGGACGACTCCTGCGTTACCTCGGCCGCCAGGGCCCACGTTTTTTCGTCCACGTCCGCGTGCGAGACGACGCACTGAATGATGCCGGAACCATCCCTCACCAGGAGGAACTGCAGTTTTCCCTTGTCCCTCCGGTGGTAGAGCCAGCCGAAAACCCAGACGTCTTCTCCAACGTGCTCGCCGGCATCGCTTACGTAGATTCTACCTTCCACGGAAGCCAGAGCCATTGCTTCAGTCCCTCAGTTCGGCTTGGGTACGCTACTTTACCATACAGACGGGGACGGGGGCCCTACGCATCACGTGCACAGCGGTGCTTCCCAGAATGGCCTCCCGAAGTCGCGAATGGCCATGCCCGCCCAACACGGCCAAATCAACCCCTAACTCGGCTATGCCTCGGAGGATCGCATCCTCCGGGTCTCCGTCCGTCCAGGAGCTCTGAACCTCCAGACCGTAGGCTTCGAGATAGGCGCTCGCCTCATTGAGCACCCGCTCTGCCCATTCCCTCTCTTTCTGCACGGTAAGCACGTGCAGGCTACCCGGTAGGTGGGTCGCCAGCTCGGCTGCCAGCTGGAGAGCGCGATTAGCGCTCTTGCTCCCGTCGTACGCTACCAGAATCGAGCTCAGCGGCCGGAACCGCTGGTGCACGACCACGAGCGGCTTCTCAAGCTGCCGGCTGACCGCCTCGACCGTCGCCCCCAGAAGTCTCGACTCCCACTTGGCGTACTCGCCCCGCTGGCCCATAATGACCAGATCGACAACGTTCTCTCGAGCCACAATGGCGTCGATCGGTGAATCCGCCACCTTTTCGAGGACGAAGCGCACCTCGGGGCTTTCCTTCTTCAGGAACTCCCCGGCGCGCTCCAGCGTCTGGTCCGCTTTTTCGTTCAGGAGCTTCTCGGTTTCCTCACGGTAGCTTGGCGGAGGCATGACGGGGACGAAGCTGTCGGCCCCAAAGGTAGCGACCCACTCGTAGTTCCGTACATCCACCACAGCCAGAACACGCAACAGAGCCCCCAGCGCCTGGCCCAGCTCCATTCCGTGCCGCAGCACGGACTCCGTGTAGGCCGATCCGTCCACTGGCAATAGAATGGACTTGATCACCGCGCCCTCCTATCCCCAGGTCTCCATCTTGGGATGTCTGGTCATAAGGTCAAACAGGGCGTCCAGGGGTTTCTTCCCCTCGTAGAGAATTCGATACACCTCGGCGGTGATGGGCATATCCACGCCAAGGCGCTGACTGAGTTGAAAGGCCGCCCGTGCTGTGCGGACACCTTCGGCCACCATGGTCATGCGACGCAAGGCATCGTCAAAACTCAAGCCCTGGCCGATGTACTCTCCAAAGCGCCGGTTTCGGCTGTGGCGACTCATGCAGGTAACGATAAGGTCTCCCATTCCGCTGAGGCCGGCGAAGGTCATCGGATCGGCGCCGAGGGCTTTACCCAGCCGGACCATCTCCACAAGTCCACGGGGCTGCAAAGCCGCCTTGGTATTGTCGCCAAAACCCAGGCCGTCACAGATACCTGCGGCAATCGCCACCACGTTCTTCAGCGCTCCCCCGAGCTCTACGCCGATGACGTCCTGGCTTGCGTAGACCCGGAACCGGGGGGTCATGAAGGCGCGCTGCGTCTTGCGTGCCACCTCTTCCGAGCGCGAAGCCGCAACCACGGCTGTAGGGATTCCCCGTGAGACCTCTTCCGCGTGACTGGGACCCGAAAGAACCGCGATTTGCTGCGGGGAAATTGGAAGTTCCTCTTCGATCACTTCCGACATGCGGGCAAACGTGTCCACTTCCAATCCTTTCGTCCCGCTCACCACGGTGATCCGATCCCAGTCCAAAGGTAGGTCGGCAATGCGCCGCAATGCCTGGCGCACAACATGCGAAGGCAGCGCAACCACCAGCCACTGACACCCCCGCAGCGCCAGATCCGGCTGGTCCGTAATAACCACCGCTTCCGGGATGTGCACGCCGGGCAGGCCAATGCGGTTCTCCCGCGTCTGGCGCAATTCCTCCGCGCGCTCTGTCTGAAGTTCCAAAATAGAGACGGAGTAACCGGCGCTGTGGAGTAAGATGGCCAGTGCCGTCCCCCAGCTGCCACCTCCCAGAATGGTGAAACGTGTCGCCATCGCTACTTTACGAGAAGTCTCTTCGACTTGACGAGCGGGGTCGAGAAGCGGTTCTCCTTCCCCGCGATGAGGCGCCGCACGTTGGACCGGTGCGTGAAGACAATGCCCAGGGCCAGAACAACGGAGGTCCAAAGCAAAATCGGGCTGGGCGCTGACTCTTGCCACAGACGGCTGAGGTAGATCAGCAG
>JAPDPT010000080.1 GCA_034506315.1 candidate division KSB1 bacterium
CGACGGGACTGAGAGTGGTGGGCAAAGGAGAACTGGTTTATCTCTCCGGGCGGGAGCTGACCGGCAAGCCGGTAACGTCCTACTCTTGGTCGTTTCTGAGCGTTCCGGCGGGCTCAGCCGCTACGTTGGACAGCGTGAATACGCGCTGGACCACCTTCGTACCCGACACAACGGGCGAATTTGTCATTCGGCTGGAGATCGGAACCCCGGCGGGAACAGCAGCCGATACGGTGAGCATCATGGCTGCCAAATACGTAGGGCTTGGATCCCTTGCCCGAGTCACGCCTCAGTTCCCGCAGTGCGATCTGGGGTGCCACGCCACTAAGGTCGCACAGTGGCGCAAGACGGCGCACGCCGAGATCTTCACCCTGGGCATCGATGGCATTGCCAGTGATCATTACCAGAGCCGTTGCATCAGCTGCCACACCGTCGGCTACGACGTATCGCCGACGGCCAATAACGGCGGCTTTGACGACGTTGCCCGGGAGCTGGGGTGGACCTTCCCGGCAGCGACGGTTCCCGGTAACTGGGACTCCCTCGTGGCCCATTATCCCAAACTTGCTCAGCTGGCGAACATTCAGTGCGAGAATTGCCACGGCCCCGGAAGTCTCCACGGGGGGAATCCCAAAGGCATCGATGTGACGCTCGACGAAGGGGTATGCGGCAGGTGCCACGATGCCCCCACCCATCACATCAAGAGTTTCCAGTGGAAGCAGTCCCTCCATGCAGTTGGGGTGGCAACGGGTGCTACGCGCGCGGAGTGTGCCGAGTGCCATTCCGGGTATGGGTTTGTGCACGCTGTCGACAAAGACCTGCAATATCTCCGGCAAACGCTGGGCGAGCCCCGGGTCACCTGCCAGGTGTGTCACGATCCCCACAGCGACGAGAATCCGGATCAGTTGCGGACCACAGAAGACGTTGTACTGAAGAATGGGGAGGTGATCTCAGAGGGCGGTCTGGGCAAGCTCTGTATGCATTGCCACAAGAGCCGGCAGGACGCCGTGACCTATGCTACCGTGTGGCGCTCTCGTTTTGGTCCGCACCACAGTGTCCAGGCGGATATCCTGGCCGGCACCAACGCAGTGACCTTCGGCATGCACGTGCCGAGCTCCAACCACCTAAAAGTCGTGGAGAATTCCTGTGTTGGCTGCCATATGGCACCGACGCCGGCGGCCCCCAGTCCCGCCAAGGACCATGTGGGTGAACACACGTTTGCCATGTCCTGGGACGGCGGAACCCCGGACAACCCGGCCGACGATGTGGACAACGTAGCTCCCTGCCAGAGCTGCCATGGTCCCATCCGGTCCTTTGCCGACCTTAAGGCCAAGCAGGACTATGATGGCGATGGGCAAATCGAAAGCGCCCAGGATGAGGTGAAGGGACTGCTGGAAGCGGTAGCCATGTTGCTGCCGCCTATCGGCTCCCCGGAAGTGGCCCTGGAAGTGAGGCCCACCGTCAATCCGGGTTACACGCCCCTCCAGCTACAGGCGGCCTACAACTACCTGATGGTCAAGGAAGATGGCAGCTACGGGATCCACAATTACCAGTTCGCAGTGAACCTGCTTAAAGTCACCCATGCGGCCTTGACCACGGGTGACATCGGGGCAGGAAGGATCCTATCCATCCGGGACGTGCCGAATGACAACGGCAAGCAGGTGCTCATCACCTGGACCCGCTTCGGCGGTGATGGCATTGGGCCGATGCCGATCAAGAAGTACCTCATCTGGCTCCGCGTCGACCTGTCCAATGGGACGGCGCTGGCGCAGAAGGGTACTCCCGTGTATGAGTCCCTGTCCGCGTTCCGCCCCGAAGGGGTCAAGCCCGGGCAGGGCGCGCTGGTCATGATCGACGGAGAGCTCTGGCTGCAGGCCGGCTATGCGGAGGCGGCCGGGATGGAGCAGTACACCGCCATCGCTCCGACGCTGTTCGACTCGACTAAGACGGACGGGATGCACTGGTCCGTGTTCCGCATTTCCGGCCATACCGACATTCCAGCGATCTACGCCATGAGCGCGCCGGATAGCGGCTATTCGGTGGACAACTTGGTGCCCTCGACTCCAACCAACGTGGCGGCTACGGTGACGGCTCAGGGGATCGAGCTCACCTGGGGGAAGCCCACGGATGAGGACTTCCGCTACTTCGCCGTCTACCGCAGCACGACGCCAGGCTTTGACCCAAGCCGCCTGAGCCCGATCGCCACCACTACGGAGCCTCGCTACCTCGACCCGGATGTGGCTGCTGGCGTCACGTACTACTACCGAATCGCCGCTTTCGACTTCTCGGGCAACCAGAGCCAGTTCTCGTCGGAGGTCTCGGTCTTCGTGACCGGGGTGGCTGGACAATTAAGCGGCCGGATTCCTGCGGACTTCGTGCTCGAGCAGAACTATCCGAATCCTTTCAATCCGAGCACGGAGATCGTCTTCGGGCTGCCCAGATCCGAGGACGTGACCCTCACGGTCTACTCCATGCAGGGTCAGGCCGTACGGACCTTGGTCCGTGGCAGGATGGCTGCCGGCTATCACCGCGTGACCTGGGACGGGCGCAGTGACCAAGGCGAAACCCTTGCCGCCGGCACCTACATCTATCGCCTCCAGGCCGGAGATCTCCAGATCACGAAGAAGATGGTCTTCCTGAAGTAAGCCAAGCCAGAAGCCGGGGTAACCGCAGAAGACCGGGGTCCCGCAAGGGGTCCCGGTCTTTTTTAGTATTTGGATGTCCGCTCGGAATACGCAGGGATGGAAGTCCTTGCAGCTCATGGGCATGGAGGCTCCAGGGGAGGAGAATAGCCTTGCTTTTCAGGGGTTCGATGGCTAACTTGCGCGGCACGATATCGTTGGCAAGCAGAAAGGGGAGAAGGAATCAGACATGAACGGAAGGAAAATCGCCAGCATCGGGGTGGTATTGCTCCTCGTAGTGGGAGGGTGCAAGAAATCTCCGGGGGCCAAAGGCATTGGCACCGCGCGGCCTTGCGAGACGCTTACGCAGGAGGAGATCCAGCAGATCATCGCCCGCGTAAATGCTGCTCCGCTAGAACCTGTGCAGCCAAACGAGCGGGTGGTGGTGGAGACGGATTTCGGAAGAATGGTCATCCAGCTTTTCACCGAGAAGGCGCCGCTCCACACGCAGTATTTCAAACGCCTGGCCAAGACCGGTTTCTACGACTGCACCCTTTTCCACCGCGTGCAGAAGGATTTCGTAATTCAAGGGGGAGATATCCTCAGCCGGGACGCGGACGTTACCAACGATGGCACGGGGAGCGCCGGTTATCGAATTCCTGCCGAGTTCAACGACATTCCCCATGAGAAGGGGACCGTGTCCATGGCGCGCGGCCGCGATCCCAACAGCGCGGGAACGCAGTTCTTCATCTGCCTCAAGCGTCTGCCCTTTCTGGATCGACAGTACACCGCTTTTGGAAAAGTGATCGAAGGGCTGGACGTCCTGGACAAGATCGCGGCCGTGGAGACCACACAGCAGCCTCGAATGCAGGAGAAAAGCCGGCCGACAAAGCCAGTCTACATCCGACGCGTGTACATGATCACCCAATGAGAAACACCGCGGGTATCCGGATTTCGGTCTTGTTCCTCCTCTCGCTCTCTGCGACGAACGGGGCTCTTCCCTATGGGGGCGAGCGCTACTGGGTTTTTTTCCGGGACAAGGGACCGGCCCACCTGGCCAAGCAACGGCTCGAAGAAGCGCAAAGGGAGTTGGGCGCCCGTACGCTGCTCCGCCGCAGCAAGGTGCTGCCCGTGGGCAGCTTGATCGACTCCACGGATTACCCGGTATGGTCTCCCTACGCGGAGGCGGTTGCTGCCCTGGGCGCCAGGATTGTTATCGACTCGCGCTGGCTGAACGCGGTGTCGGTGGAAGTCGACGAGTCGCAGATCCCGCTGATCCGGTCGCTGCCCTTCGTACGGAAAGTGCAGCGGGTGGCCCGGTGGAGGAGGGTGGTGGCTCGGGAGGAGGTTCAAACCTTTCGCCTTGCTGCCCAGCCGGCGGGTCTTCGCTACGACTACGGTCCCTCCTACAACCAGCTTGCGATGCTGAGGGTGCCCGAATTGCACGCCTGGGGCGTCTACGGCGGCGGCATCCTGGTGGGAATGCTGGACTCAGGTTATGATTGGCAGGAGCACGAAGCGCTCCAGGCGCTCCGCGTCCTCGGGGAGTGGGACTTCATCTGGAACGATGCTGTCACTTCGGACCAGAATGGGCAGGACTACCCTGGGCAAGCTAACCATGGGACCCAAACGCTCTCGGTGATCGCGGCTTTTCGACCCGGTTCCCTGATTGGGCCGGCCTTTGCTGCCTCCTTCTACCTCGCCAAGACAGAACGGGTGGCCGATCTGCAGGGCCAAGATTTCGAGCAGCCAATCGAGGAAGACTACTGGGTGGCCGGCCTGGAGTGGCTGGA
Source organism: candidate division KSB1 bacterium (assembly GCA_034506315.1). Lineage (GTDB taxonomy): Bacteria > Zhuqueibacterota > Zhuqueibacteria > Oleimicrobiales > Geothermoviventaceae > Zestofontihabitans. The sequence goes on from JAPDPT010000080.1 coordinate 4,409, forward strand.
ACGCAACGGAGTGGACATCGTGTCCACCTCACTGGGCTACAGCGATTGGTACACCCCGGCCGACATGGACGGGAACACAGCCGTGGTCACAATTGCCGCCGACCTGGCGGTGAAGAAAGGTGTCTTCGTCGCTGCCTCTGCAGGCAACATGGGGGATCGCTCTTGGCGAATTGTCACCGCGCCCGCCGATGGGGACAGCGTGGTGGCGGTCGGGGCCGTCCGCCCAGACGGCCTGATTGCTCGCTTCAGTTCCCAGGGGCCTACGGCCGACGGTCGTATTAAGCCGGACGTGGTGGCGCAGGGGGTAGGTGTGTACGCCGTGGCCGCACGAACGCGCTCCGGCTACGCCTACGTACAGGGGACTTCCTTCTCCTGCCCCCTGGTCGCAGGGGTAGCGGCGCTGATTCTCTCGGCACATCCGGATCTGGATCCCATCCGCTTGCGGGATGCCCTGAGGTCCACGGCGAGCCGTGCTTCCTCGCCTGACACCCTCTACGGCTGGGGAATCGTGGACGCCGCCGAGGCCGCCCTGTCGATCGGCCCCGTTTTCAGCAACGTCCCCTGGGCCAGGACGCTGCCCGATGGGAGGCTGGAGGTGCGAACCTTCGCCGTCTCGCGGGCGGGCTTTCTGCCCGGAAGTTTGGAGCTCCACTACCGGGTTCAGGGAGGTCAGGAACGCAGCATCCCAATGTCGCCCACAGATACCGTAGGCCAATACCGGGCCGTCCTTGGGCCGATCCCGTTCGGCACGGAGCTTCGGCTGTGGTTCGCGGCCGTGGATCGTGAGCGCGGGCAACTCCGTTTCCCGCGCTTTTTTGTGGACTCTTTCCGTTACGTCATGGGGGAACAGGAGATTCCTCCCCCTTGGCGGGAATTGCCGCGCGAGTTCACCCTGGACCCGTGCTACCCCAATCCGTTCCGCGCATTTACCAGCGTCTCCGTTGCACTGGAGAAGCCCAGAGCCGTGAGCATCGAGGTATTCGATGTGCGCGGACGCCTGGTGTCCACGCTACTCTCAGGTAGGACATTGGCCGCCGGCCGCTACCGGTTCGAGTGGCATGGACTGGACCAGTCCTCGCAGAGGGTGGGTGCGGGAGTTTATCTGATCCGGGTCGGCGTGGACGGTTCAACCTACTGGCGGAAGGTGACCTTGCTCAGATAGGGGCGGTACGGAGGTGTGGGGTTGAGCCCCTGAAGCCGTGGTCAGTTTTGCAATAAGCGTAGCCACTGTGCTCTTGTCGAGGTGAGAACGATGCGCAGCGTGTTCACGAGGTTGTTCGGGCAATCGCCCTTCGGGCGAATTGGCGAGCACATGGATCGGGTGCAACAATGCGTGGACTTCGTCCCACGGATGATCGACACCCTGATCGCGCAGGATTTTGCGCAGCTCGAACAAATGGCCAAGCAAGTGTTCAAATTGGAGCACGAGGCGGACATCGTGAAGGGGGAGATCCGCGATCATCTGCCCAAGAGCATCTTCTTGCCGGTGGACCGTGCTGATCTCTTGACCTACCTCAAGGAGCAGGACGCCATTGCGGACGCAGTCGAGGACCTGGCCGTGGTCCTGACGATCCGCGCGATCCGAGTGCCCGAAGCCCTTGAGGAAGACCTGCGGGCTTTTGCCGCACGGTCGGTGGACGCGTGCCGCCTGGCCGGCCGTCTGGTCAGCGACATCGGCAACCTGTTGATCTCCGGGTTTGGCCAGGCCGAGGTGGGGCAGGTTCTGGAAAAGGTGGCGAACCTGGGGATCATCGAATGGGAAACGGACAAAATGCAGCAGAAACTGGTGAAGAAGCTTTTCACGATCAATCCCCAGCCCGATCCCCTCAACACCTTCTTCCTCATGAAAGTCTTCGAGCAGATCGACAATCTTGCAGACCATGCCGAGAATTTGGGGGATCTGATCCGCATGATGGTCTCCAAGGGCTGAGTCGCTTCGCGCTCCCTCTCGCGAAGAGCGAAGCCGCCCGGAGGGCATAGGGATATCGAGCGCGAGGGCGAAAGCCTCTGGACGCAAGAAAGGACTACGGAGCCGGTCGCGCCATGTCCTCCGGACAGGCCCGCGAGTGGAGCGGAGAAAGGGCAAAGCCAAGCTACGAGGAGCGGATCCGGAACCAGAAGGATTGGGCGGCGAAGGGCTTAGGAACGGTTGCGAAAGACAGGGGATCCCGCGAGGATGTGTCTGGCTCTGCAGCAAAGGACTTAGTCTACGGAGGATCGATCAGGGATGGGTTTATCTGACATGGTCCTTCTCGCCACGGCCGTAGCGGCTGGGCTGTACATGGCCTGGAACATCGGGGCCAACGATGTGGCCAATTCCATGGCGAGCGCAGTGGGGGCCAAGGCGATTACCCTGAAGCAGGCTGTTGCGATTGCGGCGGTGTTGGAGTTTACCGGCGCGTTTTTCGTCGGGAACCACGTAACCAAGACAATTGCGGTTGGTTTGGTGCGAAGCGACGTGCTCCCGGATCAACGCACGCTAATGTTAGGGGCTTTGGCGGCGGTGCTGGCCGCAGGCTTATGGGTTTTCCTGGCTACCTGGAAGGAAATGCCGGTCAGCACCACCCACTCGATCGTGGGGGCCATGGTGGGTTTCGGATTTGTTCTGGGTGGGGTACGTGCGGTGATCTGGTCCACCGTGGCGAAAGTGGTCCTCAGTTGGATTGTTTCCCCTTTAATGGGTGGGCTCCTCTCCTATGCCCTTTTCAAGCTTATCGTCCGCTCCATTTTCTCCGCGGCCGACCCAATAAGGCGTGGGGAGCGACTGATCCCTCTATTTGTGGTGGCCGCTGCTTGGGTCATTGTGACCTCGTTGCTGGCAAAGACCCCCTTCGGAAAGAAGGTATCGGGCTGGAGCGGAATCGAAATCACCCTTGGCCGAGCTATGGTCATCGGCCTCGTGGCGGGAATCGTCGCGGGCCTCTTTGCGGCTGTGTACATCTATACCCGGGTGAAAACCGGTAGGCGCAGCTATGCGGATGTGGAGATGCTCTTCCGCCGCCTTCAGGTGCTTACCTCCTGCTACGTGGCTTTCGCCCACGGCGCCAACGATGTGGCCAACGCCGTAGGCCCCGTCGCTACCTTCTACACCATCTTCCGGGAAGGGAGCGTCGGTAAATTCGTGGAGGTACCCCCCTTGCTCCTGGCTCTCGGTGGACTTGGGATCAGTCTTGGGGTGGCGACGTGGGGATATAAGGTGATCAACACTCTGGGAAGCAAGATCACCGTGCTCACCAACACGCGCGGCTTCAGCGTGGACATGGCTGTGGCGACCACCGTACTTGTGGCCTCCAAGTTCGGGATGCCGATCTCCACCACTCATACGGCGGTGGGAGCCGTCATCGGCGTAGGGCTTGCGCGCGGGATCGATGCCCTGAATCTTGAGGTGCTCTGGAACATCGCCGTATCCTGGCTGCTCACAGTGCCGGCCGCGGCCCTTTCCAGTGGATTGATTTTCGGCCTGCTCACGCTGGTTTTCTGACCGATCCGTCCGGGGTCAGCGAGCTACCAGGAGTGCCACGGTTTCGATGTGGGCGGTGTGGGGGAACATGTCTACGGGGCAGATGCGCTCCACGCGGTAGGTCCCCGCCAGGGCAGACAGGTCCCGGGCTTGGGTAGCGGGATTGCAGGAGACGTAGACAATCCGTCGGGCGCCGAGGGCCGGCAAGCGCTTCAGCACACGGGGGTGGACGCCTTCGCGCGGTGGATCGAGGACCAGGACGTCGGGGCGACCGTACCTCTGTAGCAGCTCCTGCGGATCCCGGAAAAGGCGCACAACGTCGCTTGCTACGAACTGGCAATTCCCCACCGAGTTTCGCTCGCAGTTCTTCCAGGCGTCCTCGACGGCGCTTTCCACCAACTCGACGCCCAGCACGGCTTTGGCGTGAGGGGCAAGGAAAATCGAAATGGCCCCCGTACCGCAGTAGAGGTCGTACACTGTCTCGCCGCCGCTCAGGTCGGCAAGCTCTAAGACCTTCGTGTAGAGCCGTTCCGCCTGTTCCGTATTGGTCTGGAAGAAAGAGTTGGCCGACACCGCAAAGACGAGCGAGCCCAGTTTCTCCTCGATGCTCGTCTCTCCCCAGACTACCTCCTCGCGCTCCCCGAAAGCGACCCCGCCCTTGCCCGTGTTCACGTTGTTCACCACCGAGCGCAGTCCGGGAAGCCTTTCTCGCAAAGGGACGACGAGTTGTTCCAGGAGCTCCTTGCGCAGCTCAGTGGTTACAATGTTCACCATCCACTGGCCGGTGCGGACGCCGCGCCGAAGCACCAGGAACCTCCAGAAGCCTTCGTGCCTGCGATTGGAGTACGCCGGAAGGCCGCTGGCGCGGGCAAAATCCCGAACGATAGCCAGGACATCCGCCGTTTCGGGGGCGTGCAGGAAGCAAGTCCGGAGGTCTACGACCTCGTCAAAGCTGCCGCGACGATGCAGACCAAGGGCGAGCAGGGCCCCGGGCTGCGGAGGCGTCGGAAACGGACGATCTGAGAAGGAAAACTCCATCTTGTTCCGGTAGAAGAAGGGGCTCGGGCTGGGAAGGACGGGCTCAAGAGGCGGCGATGCCAGTCGACCGATGCGTTCCACGAGGTCCCGAACCTGTTTCGCCTTGTACTCCAGTTGCTTCTCGTAGGCCAGATTCTGGAGCGTGCACCCGCCGCAGCTACCGAAATGGGGGCACAGCGGCTCGATCTCGTGCGGGGATCTCTCCAGAACCTCGAGGGCCGTCGCCTCGGCGTACTGTCGACGTCGCTTGCGGACGATCGCGCGCACCTTCTGTCCCGGAATCGCGCCGTCGACGAAAACGACAAGGCCGTCTAACCGGGCGAGACCTCGGCCGCCGAACGCCAGGTCCTCGACCCTCAGTTCCAGTACGTCCCCTGGACCGACGCTGCTCATTGGCTTCCCCCGGACGAAATGGCCGTCGCTTCTGGCAGCAGTCTTCTGGCTCCCGCCCACTGGCGTCGATAGGTGGACTCACTTAAGTCGGACACGACAACCCCCTCGGCCCGCGAGGCGTGGACGAACTTGCCCCTTCCCACGTAGATGCCCACATGATCAGGGGTAGGATCCCCGGCATCGGTACGGAAGAAAACCAGGTCGCCGATCCTCAGGCCATTTTGCTCCACAGCCCTGCCCAACGTAAACAGCTGATCGACGCTGTGCGGCAGGTCAAGGCCGAATACCGATCCGTAGACGGCCACCACGAGACCGGAGCAGTCGACCCCCGCAGGGGAAGCCCCGCCCCAGGCATAGGGGGAGCCCAGGAACCGCCGCAGTTCGAGGGCGAGGGGAATCGCCCACCCCGGCAGTTGGGCAGTGGAAGAAGATGTCCGCAGGGCAGGGATCTCCCCGCTTCGATGGTGGACAAACTTCGGCTCCGCCCGGAAAGTGGCACAACCGGCAAGAAGCGGCGCAGCGCAAAGGACGGCGATTCTAATCGACCACAACCGCATGGACCGCATCTCGCAGCAGCAGGACGTGTCGCGCTTCGGTCTCGGCCAGCGCCCGGTCGATGGCTTCCTGGAGATCCCGCGCGGGATCGAAACCCAGCCTCGCTACCCACTCAGGCGGAAGGTCGCTCACCAGAATGATCCGGTACGCCTTGGCGTGCAGGAGAAGGGAAAGGGCAGTATTGCCGTTCAGGATGAATTCCCGACGCAGCTGGGCGTACAGCTCCTCTGGGCTACCGTACTGGAGGCACCGCTCGAGGCCCCAGCTCCCGACGCCGGAACCGCACTCGGCCGCCAGGACCAGTGTGCCTCCCGGCTGCAAGAAACGGCAGGCGTTCAGAAGCCCCTTGTGGGCCTGTACAAGGTTCACGTCGTGCGGATGCCCTCCTGCGCTGGCTATAACGACAGGATACGGCACGGCCCCCGGAAGCGCAGCGTTGGCCTTCAAGTACGCCGCCGCGCGCCGCTGGCTCTCGAGGAGATCCCCGGCCCAGCAGGCCACGATCCGCTGGCGATCGTCGACAACGGTCTGAAGGGCGAAATCTACGGTGACGAACTTCAGGGAATCCACAATGTCTTCGTAGACCGGGTTTCCCTCCAAGTTTCCGGAGCGGCAACCGGGGTGAAGCCCAAGTCCCTCTGGGTCCAGAGTCAAGCGATGGTTGGCGAGGATTGTCTCCAGAGCGGCGCAACCGGGGTTGATCAGCTTGGGGCCCCCTCCGAACCCTGCGAAATAATGAAACCAGACGGCCCCCGTAACGATCAGCCGTTCCGCTCGGACTACCGATCGGTTAAGCGTGACGGGGATTCCTCGCTGTGTGTGCCCGAGGTGGACATTGTCCTCCGGACGCTGGCAGTCATGAGGAACAACACGGACGCGGCGGTAAACTTCCTCCCCGACATGGCGGCGGAGCTCCTGCGGCGGGGGGAGCGGATGGCTGCCGCAGGCGATCACGATGGAGATATCTCGGTCGGAGACTCCGCAGGAATTCAGGATCTCCAAGAGATGGGGGAGGTAAGCCCTTTGCCCCGCCACCCGCGTGGGGTCCGGCACAACGATCACCGTACGCTCCCCGCGGTGCAGAATCTCCTGAAGGGGTGGCGAGCCCACCGGCTTGGACAGCGCCTCTTTCAGGAGTTGCTCCTCGTTGTCCCTCGCCTCCAGTGTCGGAGGAGCGATCTCCTCTACGGAAAGGGCTTCGTCCAGGGTTGCGAGCAAACTGGAATCGCCGTAGGGAAGCCGCAGCTGCACGTCCAGTTCCTCCGGGATTGTTTGTGCCGTCGACGGCCCAAGATACCAAGTGGAGCTCGAAAATCCAATAGCTCCACGCCACACCCTGGAAGGTTTGGGGTTCCGGCTAAGCGGAGCTTGTTTGTTACGCATCGAAGCGGTACCTTGGCAGTGGATTGAGAGTGGCCGGAGTAAGGGTGGATGACGGTTCAGGTAGACGAAGAGCGCGCGATTAAGTCCCTGAGCAGCAAGACCGCAACAGGGACGCGAGTCCCCTGGCACTCTCTTGCCCGATTGCTTCTGGCGGGTGCGATCCTGGCTTTTGTGCTCGTTCGGGTGCAGCCACGGGCATTCGCTGCGGCTTTGGGCAGGGCGAATCCGGCTTTTTTGGTCCCCGCGGCGCTGATGGCTGTCCTGGCCCTGCTCTTGCAAACGACAAGGTGGTGGGTGATCCTGCGCGCTGCGTGGAGCGGAGCCAGGGTAGGAGAGGCCTTTCGTTCTCTTGCCGCAGGACTGGCTTTGGGTATTGCTACGCCCGCACGGGTCGGAGAGCTTGGAAGGGCCTGGTTCTTGCCAGAGCGAGACGCCGCAACCGCCATAGGCCTGGTCCTCTTGGAGCGCGTTTACGCCCTCGCCGGTGTCCTGGGCCTGGGTCTTGTCGCAATCGCCGGTCTCCATCTACAGGAGCTGGCCTGGGGTACCCTCTGGATTTCAGCGGGGGGCCTGTTCGGTGCAGCGGCCCTGCTTTCGCCCTGGGGAAGCCGGGCCGTTGCGAGGTGGCTTGGGAGATGGCTCTCTGGCGCCCGGGGTATGACGGAGGCGCTGGCTCTCCTCCGATTTCGGCGTATCGCTCTTGTCTTGGGGCTGACCTTCGTCCATCTTTTCGTCTTGTCGGTGCAGTTTACACTGGCGGTTCGCTCGTTTTCTCCGCAGGTCAATTGGGCTCGTGGTGTTTTGGCCGGCCTTGGGGTGCTCGCGACGAAGGCGGCGATTCCCCTGTCCTTCGGGGATGTGGGGGTCAGGGAGGCGGCGGCGATTTTCTTCTATCAGCGGGCCGGTGCGGATCCCGCAGCCGCCCTGTCGGGATCTCTTTGCGTCTACGTTTGGAACGTTGCCCTGCCCGCCGCGGTCGGACTCCACTGGGTTACCCAGAGGAAAGGCGGACCTCCGGCAAGGCGAAAGGATGGGCGCGGAGCTTGCCCCTGACCTCACGATCCGGCCAGGGTAGGAGCGGATGGTCCTTACGGCACGAGCGTACGCCAAGATCAACCTTGGGCTCAAGGTCTGCCGGCGTCGTCCAGACGGCTACCACGACATCTGCACCATTTTTCAGCAGATTGACCTCGCCGACGAACTCGCCTTTGAGGTGGACCGGGAGGCGGGGGCGATCGGGCTTCTGTGCGAGGGGGCGGAACTTCCGGTCGACGAACGAAACCTGGTCATGAAAGCGGCGCTGCGACTGGCTGACCGGGTGCCCGACAAAGCCCGACGGACGCTCATTGTTCTGAGAAAGAGGATACCTGTAGGAGGCGGTTTGGGCGGCGGAAGTAGTGATGCCGCTACGACGTTGCGTGTCCTCAATCGCGCCTGGGGTGCCAATCTTCCGGAGGCAGAGCTGCTGCGGATGGCGCGCGGGCTCGGGGCGGATGTGCCTTTCTTCCTGCAAGGGGGGGCCGCCTTCGCTACAGGGATCGGGGACGTGCTCACCCCCATCGCGCTCTGGGTGGATCCGGTTGGGGTACTGATTGTACCGGACGTACAGGTCTCGACCGCCTGGGCCTATGGACAGCTGAAAATCGGCTTGACAAAGAGGGGAGGATGTGGTAAATTCCGCAGGTTCCTA
>JAPDPT010000081.1 GCA_034506315.1 candidate division KSB1 bacterium
CGGAGGAGGGGAAATTGGTTGATCTTGGCAAGATTCGGACGCCGGCGGACCTGGCTCCCTATATCGATCACGCCAATCTCCGACCGGGGGCTACGCCTGATGAGATCCGCCGCCTGTGTGAGGAGGCCCTCCAGTACGGTTTCGCCAGTGTGTGCGTGAATCCCTGCTACGTACCCCTCTGTGCAGAGTTGCTGCGGGATTCCACGGTGCGCGTGGGGACCGTAATCGCGTTCCCCTTTGGCGCGTCGAGCCCCGATCAGAAGGTCTTCGAGGCCAAAACGGTGCTCCGCGACGGCGCCCGAGAAGTGGATATGGTCCTGAACATCGGCTGGCTAAAGGGGGGCAAGGACGAGTGGGTTCGTAAAGAGATCGCCCGCGTGGTGCACGCCCTGGGCGGCCGAGCGATCCTCAAGGTGATCATCGAGACCTGCCTGTTGAACGAAGAGGAGAAAGTGCGGGCGGCGCGGATCGTCGAGGAGGCAGGTGGAGACTATGTGAAGACATCCACCGGGTTTAACGGCCCCGGAGCAACGGTGGAAGATGTCCGCCTTATCCGCCAGACGGTGAGCCCCAGGGTCGGGATCAAAGCCTCCGGAGGGATCCGCGATGCCCGTACGGCCTTGGAAATGCTTCAAGCCGGTGCCAGCCGCATCGGCACCAGCTCAGGAGTGGCAATTGTGAACGCCGTCTCCTTTTGACGGGGCGGAGAGGCCTCGGGCTGGCGCGGAGAAGGGGGGTGTATATCGGTCTGGGCGAAAGGGGCAGCGTGGCGGGAAATGGAGCTCTCCGTACGGGATATCCTGGCCAAGAAGCGAGACGGCTCTGAACTGTCGTGCGAGGAGATCGAAACCCTCATCGCAGGTTACTGCAAGGGTTCTGTGCCCGATTACCAGATGGCCGCCTTCCTCATGGCGGTCACGTTGCGGGGGATGACCGTCCGGGAAACCCGTTGCCTCACGACCGCGATGCTGAGTAGCGGTCGGAGGGCTGACTTTTCCGCCTTGGGGCGACCCTGCGTAGACAAACACAGCACCGGCGGGGTCGGCGACAAAGTCAGCCTCATTCTGGCTCCCCTCGTGGCGGCCTGTGGTGCGACGGTTCCCATGATCTCCGGACGGTCCCTCGAGCATACAGGCGGTACCCTTGACAAGCTTGCTTCCATCCCTGGGTTTCGAACAGACCTCCGGTTTGCGGAGTTCGTTCGCCAGGTAGAGAGAATTGGGGTGGCCATCGCCGGCCAGACGGAGGAAATGGTTCCGGCGGACCGGAAGATCTATGCGCTGCGCGACGCCACGGCCACGGTGGCTTCGGTTCCCCTCGCCGTTGCCAGCATTCTCAGCAAGAAGCTCGCCGAGGGGGCACAGCACCTGGTCCTGGATGTCAAAGTCGGCTCGGGCGCATTCTTTCGCACGCAGGAAGAAGCAAGGACCCTGGCGCATCTGGCGGTCTCTGTGGGGTGCGAGCTCGGGTTACCCGTTCGGGCCCTGCTCACCGACATGGACCAACCCCTGGGTCGCGCAGCAGGCAACTGGGTCGAGGTGAGGGAGGCAGCGGAAACGCTGCGCGGACACGGCCCGGAGGATCTCGTAGAGATAGTGCTGGCTCTTGGGCGGGAGATGCTGGAGATGAGCGGGGTTTGCGAAGGCGAGGAGGCAGAGCGACGACTCCGCCGAAACCTGGAGGACGGCACCGCCTGGCGGAAATTTCTCGCCCTCGTGGAGGCGCAGGGCGGAGACGTGTCGGTCGTAGAGAACCCGGACCGTCACCGTGTCCCAAGGCACACGCGCACGGTATCTTGTCCGGCCGCGGGCTTCGTGACAAGAGTGGATGCGTACTGGATCGGCCGCGCGGCAGCCTGGCTGGGAGCGGGGCGAACTCGCCCAGAGGAGGAGACGGACCCTCAGGCCGGGGTGCTCTTGCTCAAGGTCGCAGGGGATAAGGTGGAGGCGGGCGAGCCGGTCGCTGTGCTGACCACGGATTCGCACCCGGAAAGACTGGAGATGGCGGCTGAGCTGGTGAGGCGGGCTTTCGTGACCGGGGAGGAGCCACTACCGAGGCGGGGAATGGTGCTGGAACGCATCCTCTGAACGCGAGCGGCGTTCGCGGCCAAGGGAAGTGTTGGGTCAAGGATGCCCAAATGGGCGTGCAATAGACAGGGCCTCGAGAGACCGATCCGGGCCCGACGAAAGGGAAGCGAAAAAGGGAAGCGGGTCGATGGAGCAATCTCGATGTGGTGCGTGATGACATTGCTGGTTCTGGCGATAGCGGGTAGCGCAACCGCGGGTGACCCTCCGCCCGTTGTGCCGCCCGAGGCAGTCGGCATGTCGAGCGAAAGACTACGGCGACTGGACGCGCTTGTGGAAGAAGCGATCGCCAATCAGGATATCCCGGGCGCAGTGCTCCTCGTCGCCCGAAAGGGAAAGGTTGTATGGCGCAAAGCCTACGGCCGTAGCCAACTGGTTCCCTCGGTGGAGCCCATGCGGGTGGACGGGATCTTTGATCTGGCCTCCATCACGAAGCCGGTGGCTACGGCTTCGGCGGTGATGCTTCTGGTAGAAGAGGGTCGGTTGCGCCTGCAGGATCCCGTTCGGCTTCACATTCCCGAGTTCTCGCCCTACGTGGACCCTGAGGGCCGAACCGCGGAGGACGCACGGATCTTCCACCTTCTGACCCACACCTCTGGTCTGCCAGCCTACATTAACGCGGATACAGCTGCGGCTGTGCTCGGTAGGCCTTGCACGCGAGAGGACCTGGCACGGTACATCGCCCGACTGCCCAAGATCGCAGCCCCGGGCAAGGTCTTCCGCTATAGCTGCCTCGGTTTCATCACCCTGGCGGCGATTGTGGAGCGTGTATCAGGAAGGCCTTTCGATCAGTTCGCTCGGGAAAGACTGTTCGAGCCTCTGGGCATGAGGGACACGGGTTTCGTCCCGCCACCGGAGAAGCTCCACAGGGTGGTCCCCACCGAGGTGGTGGACGGAAAACCTCTTCGTGGTGTCGTGCACGATCCTCTGGCCCGGCTTCAGAACGGCGTGTCCGGCAACGCGGGGCTCTTCTCGACGGCGGACGACCTTCTGCGATTCTCCCTGATGCTTCTCAATGAGGGGGAGCTGGACGGAGTCCGCCTCTTTAGCCCTCTCAGCGTGCGGGCGATGACCTCCGTTTATCCCGCGGTGGCCTTTGCGGGCCGAGGTTTGGGTTGGGACATCGCCTCCGATTACAGTTCCAATGGGGGAGACCTTTTCCCTCCCTCAGGCTTCGGCCACACCGGCTACACCGGCACCTCCCTCTGGATCGATAAGCAGACCCAAACGGTGGTGATTCTCCTCGCCAATCGCGTCCATCCAGTAGACGACGGGAGTGTGGTTCGACTGCGGAGCCTGGTGGCAAATGTCGTGGCCTCCGCGATCGTCAAGCCTTAGCCCTGCACCCTACGGGACGGAGTGGCGGCAGTGAGAGCGGCTGGAATGGGTGTCCGTTGCGTCCTATGGCTCTCGGTGGTGGCCGGCTTCTGGGCGGCAGGAGCCAGAGGATCGGATTTCCCCTGGCTTGGGCCAACTGCCACACGCACGGTTATCCCCTTAATGGGGAAGTGGGACGTTGTGAAGGGGGGTAGCCTCGAGGTTGACGCCGTTTCTGTGCCCTTCGCCATTCTCGGCCAGACACGTCTGGTCCTCGAAAAGGAATTCTCGGTCGACAGTGCAGCCGCGGAGGGACAGCTACTTCTCGTGTGCTACGGGGCACAACGCCAGGCGCGAATCTGGCTGAACGGGAATTTCCTGGGAACGCACGGGGCAGGGTACGCCGGATTCGTTCAGCCCATTGATCCAGGCTTCGTCCAGCGGGGGAGCTTGAACCGATTCCGTGTTGAGATCGATGGGATCCTCCGGCCCGATGCCGGATTGCCCCTTCTCCACAGGCCGGGAGCATGGCGGGAAATCACAGGCCTCTTTCGCGAGATTTACTTGCTCACCTTGCCGGCGGTAGCTGTGGAGGACGTGGGTGTGACCACGCTCCTGGGAGCGGGTGACGCTCTGGAGCTGAAGCTCGAAGTTGAGCTGGTGCGACGCTCTCTCCAGGTACAGGGAGGCGGTCTTGTACGCGCGGAAATCCTGGACCCTCAAACGAGCGGGCTCCTGGCCAGGAGCCCGGATGTGCCTGTCGATTTCGGGAATCTTCTTCGTTGCCAGGTCCGCTACACCTGGAGCGTACGAGGGATCCGTACGTGGTCGCCGCAAACGCCGATTCTCTACGACCTACGCGTGAGCTACCTGGACCCGAACTTCAACGTCGTGGACGTCTGGCAGGCACGAACAGGGTTCCGCTCACTGGCTGTGACGAGGGAAGGCTTACTGCTAAATGGTCGTCCCGTCCGTGTGCAGGGTGTGGAGTGGGTGGAGGCCCTTCCGGCCGGGGTTTACCTCGGGCAGGTGGCCACGCAGCTGGCTGAGATGAAGGCGGCCGGCTGCAACTTGGTCCGCATCGTGGGACGTCCTCCCCACCCTCTCCTGGCAGAGGTGGCCGATAGCCTGGGAATGCTCATTTTGGAAGAAATCCCCCTCTGGAAGGTCCCCGATCGCCTGCTGGCCAGCTCGTCATTGGCGGAATCGGCGATGGAGTACATCGTCCGTACGGTGCGGCGCGACCGAGTGCACCCCTGTATCGCCGCGTGGGGACTGGGGGTCGGACTCCAGGGGCAGGAGCGGCAAGCCGCCCTCGCGCTTCGAAGGATTCGAGAGGTCGTGGAAAGACTGGATGATCGGCCTTGCTACGCGGTGATTGAGGGAGGCAGGGCGGCCGCGAGCTTCCCCGTAGATCTTGTTCTTTCGGACTGGACCGGCGTACCGCCGTCTCAGCTCGGGGAATGGAAAGGATCCCCCTCGGCCTGGTTGCCCATCGTCGGCTACCTGCCGGACCCCCCGGATGGTCCAGAGGGGACGCAAGACCGGCGGGAGGAGAATCGAGCCTACCTCCTCTGGGCTGCTGCCACTCGATTTTCCAATCACCCCACAGGAATGATCGTCCGCTCGTGGTCGGACTGGCGGGCGGCGGCCCCTTGCCTGCCGCTGGGGGTGCCATTCAGCGACCGTATAGGTTTCGGGATCCTCGGCGAGGGAGGGGAGAAGCGGATCTCATTTTACGTTCTGCGCGCCCTGTACGCCGGAGATGCCCGACCGACCATCCGGTTTGAGGCGTCGGCGCGGCGGCAACTGGACGTGTTCCTGCTCACAGGTCTTGGGCTCGGGGCCCTTTTTGTCTGGCATTTTCGTCGTGACCGGCGTTTCCGCGGCAACCTTCGTCGTGTCTTCCTCTACCCTTCCAGCATCTACGAGGACGTGAGGGCCAGGAGAAAGATCTCTGGTTACCATACGTTCTTGCAGGGCTTTTTTGCCTCCGCTGGGCTTGCCCTTGTGATCTCCTCAATGCTCACCTTTTTCCGGGATTCGTGGAGGGCGGACGAGATTCTCGAATTGTTCGCCGGAACGGGCATGGCCAAAGCACTTCTGATCTGGCTTGCTTGGCATCCCCTGGCCGCCGTGGCTATGCTGACGTTGGTGTTCCTGTCGGCTCTGACCCTTGCCGGTATCCTTTTCTGGCTCGGTGCGGTGTGGCGCGTGTACATGCCCCTCGGGCAGGCGTTCACCTTTGTGTTTTGGATCTCCACGAGCTTCTTGCCTGCGGTGATCTGGGGGAGCGTTGCGTACCGGGCAATGGAAGGCTCGGCTGGCATGGTTTGGTTGAGCGTGGGTCTTGTTGCAGGCCTTGCCTTCTGGTTCGTGCTTCGGTTGGTGCGCGGGACGAGTGTGATCCTTCGAATCCCCTGGTGGGAGGCGGTAGTCCTGCTCGCCACCTTGATGGCGTCGATCCTTGTGCCGGCGTCCATCCTGCTTGAACGGAAGAGGGCCCTGTTTGCCTACGTGGCCTACTACCTCAGGTCTCTGCTTTAACGATCCCGCCAGGTGAGGGCCTAAGCCTGACTGATTGCACGGAACGTCACGGCGCAATCCGTGGAGAAGGCAACGAGGGCGCAATGCGAATCGTTGCGTGTGAGCCGATCTTCGTGCGAATTCCGCTGCGCGCAGAATTCCGGCTGGCTTACCAGAGCTACCGCGAGATCGAGGGGGTAGTGCTGCGCCTCGAGACCGATGGCGGGCACTGCGGTTACGGATTCGCGGCTCCGGATCCCGATGTGGTTGGCGAAACGGCGCGCGACAGTCTTGCGTCCCTGGAGGAGGTGGTACGGCCTCTCGTCGTTGGACAGGACCTGGAACGTCTGCCAGCGATTGAGGAGCGCCTCCGCGAGCTCCTTCCACAGCGTCCTGCCGCGCGAGCTGCGGTGAGCATCGCCCTTTGGGATGCCCTGGGACGCAGCCTTGGCCAGCCCGTGTGGAGATTGTGGGGGCTCTTCCGGGAGGATGTGGAGACGAGCGTGACGCTCGGCCTGGAAGGGCTCGATGAGACGGTCCGGCAGGCAAACGAATGGGTCCGACGGGGGTTCCGGATCCTGAAGGTAAAGGTGGGTTCGGAGTGGGAGGAGGTGGAGCGGCTTACCGCTCTGCGCAAAGCGGTAGGACCAGGGATCAGGCTGCGGGTGGACTGCAATCAGTGTCTGACTCGGGACTCGGCCCGGCGCTTCCTGCAGGCCTGCGTGAGGCTTGGGGTGGAGTTTGTAGAACAGCCCATCAGCGCAGAGGATCCCGCTGGGCTGGCGGAGCTCAGCTCGGGGGCCTTGCCCGTGTTCGTCGACGAAAGCGCTTCAAACCTGGTCGCCTTGAAGAAGCTCCTTGACCTGCGCTTTCGAGGAGGAGTCGTACTCAAGCTCCAGAAGAACGGGGGACTTGGTGAGGTGCGCCGCCTGGCCTCCTATTGCCGCGCGGCTGGCCTGTCGCTGATGCTCGGTTGCAACGACGAGTCGCGTATCTCAATGGCTGCGAGTCTCCACTTGGCCCTCAGTGAGCCGTCCTTCCAGTATTGGGATCTCGACGGCCACCTGGATCTCGTGGGGGAACCGGCTACGGGGGGTCTGATCCTCGAAAACGGACGGCTGCGGCCGACATCGTCGCCCGGATTTGGGGTCGAAGTACGCCTCTAACCGGGCAAGCCGGGACAATCCGAAGGACCCTCCGAGGAGATTCCCGCCCCTCACACCGCCTGGCGAACGGGCTGACCAAGAGCGGCGTGGGTGCGGGCGACGCGTACAAAGGTCTCGAGGTTCTCGAAGGGTGTCTCGGGAGGCAGGTCGCAGCCAGTGCTTAGGATGAAGTTGGGGACGTCGGCCATCTGGTCCAGAAGCGTCTGCACCGCCTCTTCTACCTCCTGTGCGCGGCCCCGTGCCATCACGGAGCCGGGGTCGATGTTGCCCATGATCACGATGCCGGGTCCGGCCTGCGCGGCCGCGCTGCGGAGGTCCACCGGCCAGTCCAGACTGAGTCCCTGGACGCCGGTCGACGCCATAGTCGGAAGGAGAGGCCTGGCGTCGCCGCAAATGTGGAGAATGCAGGGCACTGGAGACTCCTGGACCACCTGCGAGACATAGGCGGCCGAGAACTCAGCGAAGGCGCGTGGCGAGAGGAATGCAGCGCTCGGTTCGAGCACGGCGACGAAATCGGCTCCCTCCTCCGCCTGGGCCCGCAGATACCGGCAAATGAGGCCCGTGGAGTATTCGAGGACACGGTGCAAGAAAGCAGGTTGCGTGAGGGTGGACTCGGCGGCTTGGACGGCGCCCATCATCAGTCCGGCCAGAGTGAAGGGGCCGGTGACGTAGCCCCCTACCGGAAGGGGGAGGGAGCGCTTCAGCTCCCGAAGGGTCCGGAGGACAACCTGGACACGGCAATGGTCCAGGAAGTGTCGTTGCGATACCTGCTCCAGATCGGAGACGGTTCGGACGATCGGTTCCTCGACGGTTGGCCGATCGTGCAGGGGATATCGTATGGGGGCACCTAGGGCGTCTACCTCGAGGCTCAGGTCCATGAAGACAAAAACGGCGTCTGGGTTGTAGCGCTCAGCCAGGGCGGTGAGGGCGTCTGCCTGAAGCCTCCAGTTGAAAAGATGGGCCTTCACCGTCCCCCCGGTGAGTCTGATCCCCGGATAGCCCATGAGGGGTACGACGCGACGAGGGCTCTGGGCCGCCCAACGTACGAAGTTCTCTTGCTTCTTCGATGCCATAACCACCTCCGACTGGGGATATGAGAGGGACTTCTCTTCCTTCGTCGCGCTGCCGAGTTACCCTGCCGAGGCAGCAGCGGCGTTCCGGCCCATTGTCCAGAGAGGGCCAGTCCACCCGGCGGGCTGGCCCAAAAGGGGACGGCAAATATAGGGTGTGCGCCTCGGGAGACCAAGGAGAAAGTGGAGGTATCCCGCTTTTTCTATCGAAATGTGGGCAGTGCAGGTTGGCGATGCTGATTTTTCTTGACCGGATTTTCAAGAATTGTATCTTAAGATGG
Source organism: candidate division KSB1 bacterium (assembly GCA_034506315.1). Classification (GTDB taxonomy): domain Bacteria; phylum Zhuqueibacterota; class Zhuqueibacteria; order Oleimicrobiales; family Geothermoviventaceae; genus Zestofontihabitans. Next base: position 8,445 of record JAPDPT010000081.1, read on the forward strand.
GTTTTTGGCGCGAGAGCCAAGAGGACCCCTCACGATAGGAGCGACGATGGCTCGCAACAGGCGCTCCCGCCAGTCCACCCCCTTTGATGACTCCTTGGATGCCTACCTCCGCGAGATCGGTGAAGTTCCACTCCTCAAGCCGGAAGAAGAAGTTGAGCTGGCCCGCCGGATTAAGCAGGGAGACCAAGAGGCCCTTGAGAAACTCACGAAGGCCAATCTGCGCTTTGTCGTGAGTGTGGCCAAGCAGTACCAGGGCCAGGGGCTTTCCCTCGGCGACCTGATCAACGAGGGGAATCTTGGTCTGCTGAAAGCCGCCAACCGCTTTGACGAGACCCGCGGTTTCAAGTTCATCTCGTACGCGGTGTGGTGGATTCGGCAATCGATCCTGCAGGCCCTTGCGGAGCAATCGCGTGTGGTCCGGTTGCCCTTGAACCGCATCGGGGCTCTGAATCGGATCGGGCGTGTGTTCAGCATGCTCGAACAAGAGTTCGAGCGGGAGCCTTCGGCGGCGGAGATTGCGGCCGAGCTCAATATGACGCCGCAGGAAGTGCACGAAACCCTTCGGATTGGTGGCCGCCACCTGTCTCTGGATGCCACGGTAGGCGACGACGAAAGCCGGCTTCTCGATACGCTGGAGAACACCGACACACCACCGCCGGACCAGGACCTGATGAAAGAATCCCTGAAAATCGAGATTCAAGAGGCCCTGGCCACCCTCGATGCCCGCGAGGCCGAGGTGCTGCGCCTCTATTTCGGACTGAATGGCGAGCACCCGATGACCCTGGAGGAGATTGGTGAGCGGTTCCGGCTCACCCGCGAGCGAGTACGCCAGATCAAGGAGAAGGCACTCCAGAGGTTACGCCACGCTTCGCGGAGCCGTAAGCTTAGAGCCTACTTGGGTTGAGAGAATCGCCCTTATGGACTGCGATCTCCAGCTCGGACGAAAAAATTCGCACACTTGCTCTTGACAGAGCAAGGTGTGTTCGCTATATTGGCGCGCCGTGAGAGGCGGAACAAGCCTGCCGCATTGAGAGTCGCCCGCAGTCTTCTCCCACCAATCGAGGGGCCACATCAACCGCAGAGAAAGGAGACGCGGTCGTGAGGGAGGAACACATCAAGCTCATTCTGTACTCCGTTCGAGACTCCGATTTCCGCGAGCTTTCCCTCTCGGGCAAGACCCTTCTGACCTGGGGCGGTGCGCTGGTGGTGGCCATCATCTTTGTCAGCATAGTCCTGGCCTGGGTGATCTCGACCCTGCTCAAGGACTACAAGATGGCCCACTTGGAACGAACAAACAGGAAGATGCAGACGGAGATCCAGAAGCTACAGGAACGAGTCAAGTCACTCCACTCCAGACTCGGTGAGCTGGAGAAGGCGGATAATGACCTCCGGTTGCTCGTGAATCTCCCGCCCATCGATACGGATGTCCGCAACGTCGGGGTTGGGGGAAACGAGAGTTCTGTCTTCGACGATTTGGACCCGACCCAAGGGCCGGGGGTCGACAACCTGAGTGCTTACCTTGACGAGCTGGAGCGCAGGATCCAGCTCGCCTTCGAGAGCCGTGCCGAAATCGAGGAGAAATTCCGCGAGAACCAGGAGCTGCTGAGGCATATTCCCTCGATTCGGCCGGTCGTGGGTGGACGGATTGCCGCAGGCTATGGCTACCGGCTGGATCCCCTCATCGGCAAGATCCGCCACCACGATGGGGTGGACTTGGCGGCGCCTCAAGGAACACAAGTGTTCGCAGCCGCCGATGGGGTGGTCGAAAGCGTAGCGGCCCGCTCCTCCCTCAGCCCAGGCTACGGCCGCGAGGTCATTATCAATCACGGCTTCGGATTCAAGACGCGCTACGCGCACCTGTCGCGCGTGCTGGTACAGCCCGGGCAGAAAGTAAGCCGGTGGGATGTCATTGGACTCGTCGGCCAGACAGGAAGAGCCACCGGACCCCATTTGCACTACGAGGTGCTGGTCAACGGCCTTCCGGTGAACCCGCTCGATTACATCCTGGATTGAACTACACTTCTGCGCAGACCGGAACCAGAGCCCGCCGCCGAGCGGGCTTTTTTGTCGCCCGCCCGAAGGGTGACTTTTGGGAGAGAAAAAAAAGCGAGAGCGGTTGACGTGGGGAAAGGGAGCCAGCGGATTCTGGTCAGTGCCTGCCTGGTGGGGATTCCCTGCCGCTACGATGGCAGGGATGCGTACTGCGAGGCGCTCGGCGAGCTTGCGACGAAGAGAGTACTCATCCCTGTGTGCCCGGAGCAGCTCGGAGGACTCCCCACGCCTCGGCCCGCGGCGCAGATCCACGGGGGAGACGGCAAGGACGTGCTCTCAGGCAGAGCCCGGGTATTGGACGAGCGGGGACGGGACGTAACGGAAAACTTCCTTCGCGGAGCACAGGCTGTGCTGCGCATTGCGCAGTTGACCGGATGTCGCGAGGCCATTCTGAAGGCTCGCAGCCCTTCGTGCGGCTGTGGCCAGATCTACCACGGGGAACAGCTGGTGACTGGGGACGGTGTTACGGCTGCTTTGCTCAAGGAGCACGGGATCCAGGTGGTTTCGGAGAACGGAAGCGGACCTCAGGATAGGTAGGGGGAAATACGCCTTGCTTTTCCCTGGCCCAGTCGTTAAATTGCCGCGGGCTAAGAGGTTATGGGAGGCCGAAGCCATGAGATTCTGGGCGGTTGTACCCCTCCTGATGATCACGTCGGCAGCGGCGTCCCAGGAAGCGCGTGTGTTGGGTGTCCATGTTGAGTACCGCGACCCAAAGGGCACGAGCGCTGGATTAGCAGCGGGAGTTTCGTACGGGTATCGGGCGGACGAATCGGTGGACCTGGCTATCGGCGTGGACTATTTCCGCAAGGTCTACAGCCAGGTGACGCAGGTGGCAGAAGAGGATTTTCCGGGCGGCATCACCGAACGGACCGTCAGTAAGAAGCTGGAGTACCGCACAGTTATTGTACCACTGTACGGAATGATCACTATTCGGATTCCTCTGACCTACTCGGTATTCGCCTACCTCCGCGGAGGGGTGGGGTACGAGCTGTTATTCAATCGTGAGCAGAACTACGAACTTGGCGTGGAGGAACGGCGTACCTATCACGGCATGGGATGGCGCTTCGGCGTGGGAGCGGCGATGCGCCTGGGCCGCAGATCCGTGCTGGAAGCGGGGCTCCTCTATCACAGCGCCGAGGTGGAGAGGGAAAAGAAGGACAGTCGCAAAGGGCTCCCTGTGTGGAAGACCGTAGATCTGTCGGGACTGGGCGCGGCAGTCGGTATTCGGATAGAAACGCGGTAGCCTGTCCGAATGGACTCATATTCAGGGACAACCTTTGGGCTCGGCGCGCGGTTGACTCCTGCCGTGCGCGCACTCCTCATTGTCAATGGAGTGGTGTACGTTCTCCAGCACGTGGTAGGTCGGTCATTCGTGCTGACTTTCGGCCTGGTCCCGGCCCTGGCGGTGGAACGGCTCCTCTTGTGGCAGATCGTCACCTACATGTTCCTGCACGGGGGTATTTTCCATCTCCTGTTCAATCTGTTCGCCCTGTGGATGTTTGGAAGCGAAGTCGAGGCTGAACTGGGCACCCGCCGCTTCTTCCGCTTTTACCTCTTGAGCGGTGTTGGCGGGGCGCTTCTCTACCTCCTTTTCCGCGCCCACAGCTACGTGCCGGTCATCGGCGCTTCTGCCGCGATCTATGGAGTGCTCGTCGGGTTTGCGGTTCTCTTCCCCCAGAGGATGGTCACGCTCTTGTTGTTCCTTGTCCTGCCCGTTAATCTACGCGCTTGGCAGCTGGCCGGGCTCTTTGTCGGCATCAGTCTGCTTTTCGGCGTTACGGGCACTTCCGACGGGGTAGCGCATCTGGCGCATCTGGGCGGAGCCCTGGTCGGTTATCTGTTTCTCGCGGGGGGACGCCTGTGGGA
>JAPDPT010000082.1 GCA_034506315.1 candidate division KSB1 bacterium
AAATTGGGCGGGTTGTGCTAAATAGAGGTAGCCCCGCTGGGAGCGCGTGGACTGAAGCGAAAGAGCCAACACCTATCATATGGGAGCTCAGCTCCGGGCGTGGATCGCAGGCCTCACGCGGAGATGATCCGGGTCGAGGAAGCGAGAGACGTTCGGGCGGCACCCACCGTGCGAAAGAGGGTTCTTTGCTACCCACGCGTCGGCGGGGCTTTTTGTAGATACCCGTCCGCGGCCCCTCTTGTGACCCTAAAGCATCTTGCCCACCGGTAGCCCTCGCCTTGTAGGCCTCGCCGAGCCTCGCAATCGCCCATCCTGCCGGTTATCGTCATCGGCGCCTCCGTGTGGCGCAGCAGCCAGGCCCCCTTTCCTGCGGAGCCCAGGTGCCGACGGGGTTCCTGGGTAGCGGGGGCAAAGCCGCTTGTCCTCGCCAGGGATCCAAAGGGCGGATACGATGCCGGTTCGAGCCTCCCTCGGCGCGAAAGGACGGGGCGAGAGGCAAGCAGTCCGAAGGGGGGACTATCCGGTCTTGCCCTCGAGCTCTGCGTACACCGCATCGAGGTCGTCCCGGATGGCCAGCAGAAGATCGAGGCGCATGCGCGTCAGCACCTCTCTCAGTATCTTGCCCGGGCGGATCACGTAGAAGGGCCTACCCGACTTCCTCATGGCATCGCTCAGGACCACAAGAGTCCCAAGGGCTGTGCTGTTCATCACGCTCACCTGGGAAAGATCCAGTACGAGCGGATCCGACGATTCGTTGGCCAGGCGCAGTATGTCCTCTCGGAACCGGTCGGCGAGTTCCAAGAAGATCCTTCTCGGAAGAACACGCACGAGAAGGAACCCTGGCAGCTGATCCACCTCCAACACTTTGCTCTCTGCAACTCTCACAGGTCCCCTCCAGAGGCCGGTGAACCCGAAAGGGATGATTTTCCTGCCAAGTCTTGTTCCATTACACGAGAATCGACGCGACAGGTTTCTCCGGAGCGCGGGAGATTTGGCCCGGCGGGCGGGTCTTGAGCGCGCACGTGTACCATCCTTTTTCGCACACCATGCCTCCCTTTGGAACAGGCCCAAAAGCCCGCAGCGCGTAGAGATCCGACCTGCGGACGCCTGGAACTCTCGGGTACGGAACTTGCAAACCAAGAGAAACAAGGAGCACGCCTCGGGCTCCCCTGCCGATTAGCAGCGAACCCATGTAGAGGAGGATAACCATGGAAAAACGAGCCAAGACCCTTGCCGCTTCCTGCGCCCTGGCAATCTGGTGGCTGGCGCTGCCTCCCGCTCAGGCCCAGAATGAAAACTTGGAAGGCACCATCCAGAGGCTGTCGCAGGACGCTGCCCGCGAGTACGTGGCCCCCATCTCCTCTGCCCTCGGAGCGAATCTCAACGGCGGCTGGTTCCACCGCGCACCCGACCCCAAGATTCTCGGGTTCAATCTTGAGGTAGGGGTGGTGGGCATGGCTTCGTTCTTTCCGCGGAAAAGCACTCACTTTCTGACCAGCGGCCAGTTTATTTTCAGCCTGTCCGAAGCCGAGCACCTCGTGCAGGCAGTCACAGACCCCCAGATTCGTGCCGAAGCCCTCCAGATCCTCACCACCACACCCTCGACCGTTCGGATCGAGGGCGCCACGGTCGTCGGTAAGCCTGACGATTACATTACGCTGGACTTCGGGGGTGGCACCTACCAGACTTCGAGAGGTAGGGTAACCCTTCCTCCCAATCGCGTCGTGCTGCCCATAGCCGGCTTCGGAAAACTCGCGGAGGTGGATTTCCTGCCGCTGGCCGCGCCGCAACTGACGATCGGGACCATTCTGGGAACCCAGGCTACCTTCCGTTACTTCCCAGCCGCCGAGGTCTTGCCGGAGCTGGGAGAGTTGCACTACTTCGGCTTTGGCATTCAGCATAATCCCATGGTCTGGTTCCGTTCCGCTCGGCTGCCTTTCAACATCGCCGCCGGCTACTACACCCAGAAGATCACGTTTGAGGACCTCTTTAAGGTCCAGACGACCGCCTACGGTATCAACCTCAGCAAGCGGCTCGGGTTTGGTTTCCTCAACCTAACGCCCTACGCTGGCTACATGATCGAGGACGCCCAGATGGAGGTAAATTACGACTATGTCGTGCAAACCCCGGTCGGCGAACAAATGCATCGTATCCGCTTCGACCTCAAGAGCGAGAACAAGAATCGAATCACTGTAGGGCTCAGCCTGCGTCTCCTCATCATCAACCTGAACGTTGACTACAACTTTGCGAAATACAACTCGGCCACTGCCGGGGTGAACTTTATCCTCTGATGGGCCCGGAAGACACCCAGCTTTGTGTTGCGCCTCCGCGACCTGCCAGGTTGCGGAGGCGCGGGTTTCTTGGGCAAGGACCCGAGGCTGCGACCTCGGGGGACAACGCGGAGTCCGGGACGATCCGCGGGGGATCCTGTACAAGGGAAACCGGCTGCGGCACTCCTTCAGCGAAAGCTGAGGCCGAGGAGATCGCCTCGTCTCCCCGGCTTCCGCCGCCGAACTTCAAGAACCCAGGGACCGGCCCGCTCGGTGAGCCGGATCGAGACGCTACTCCTCGGACCATTCCAGGCCGAGCTCAAAGCGCCGGGGCGCCTCCAGATTGCTTTCCATGGGGGCGTAGTTGTAGTTGGTCAGATTGCGGCAGGCCGCGCGGATCTTGACCGATCCCAGGGTGACCCCCAGGTGCACATCCCAGAAGTGCATGGGTACGCGATCGGTAATGGGGTAAACTTTGACACGCTCGATTCGGCTGGCGAAGCGGTAATCGACCTCCCCCTCGAGGGAACCGAAGCGAAGGAACCAACGGGAGGTCAAGAGGCGCCTTGGTCGGTACGGCAGGGGGTCGTGGAATTCCAGTTCCTCGTGGTGCACCGCAGTCAAGGAAAAGCGCCAGGTCGCTGAACCGCTCGTCCTTAGAAGGCGGAACGGCAGGCTCAGATCGGAGCTCGCCTCGACGCCCTGGATTCTGGCGCGGGGGATGTTTCGGAACTGGATGAATCCACGAATAATGTCCAGATGGGCCTCGATGAGTTGCCGGTAATCGCTCCGGAAAAGCGAGCCGTCCAGCGTCCAGTGCGGCGTGGGGTAGACGCGAAATCCTATCTCCCGAGTCCAGGATTTCTCGGGCTGGAGATCCGGGTTCGGTCGAACGGTGAAGTTTTGCACCTGCACCTGGAGGAAGCGTTCCACGATCGTCGCCGCTCGGAAACCGGCCCCGGCGGAGGCACGCAGAGCCATCCACGGCACCGGTTCCCAGCTGAGGCCAACGCGAGGGCTGAGGAGGTCTTCTCGCGCTCGCGCGTCCAGGTGATAGGCATCGTAGCGTAAGCCCAATACCGTCCTTAATGCCGGCCGCAGGCGCAGTTCGTCCTGGACATAGGGCGCCACGAAAAGCCCCCGGTGCCTGCCGAAGTATTTTGCGCTGCCGCCATCGCGCTGGATCTGCAAACCAAATGTGACGCTGTGGCGGTAGCTGGGCACCCAGTCTGCCTGCACCTCCGCGCCCTGCCCTAAAGCCGGCCGAAAATCCGAAGGCCGGCTGAGATAGCTCCCCATGAGCGTCCGGACCGTCGAGAGGCGCACGTTGACCGCGAGTCTCGAGCTCAGCGGCAGGGTCACCCGAGTGTAGCCGCTCAGCTGGTCCACGCTGGCGCGATTCTCCAGTTCTGTCGGATCCACCTCGTACGGGTGATTCTGCCCTTTCCACTGGATGAAGAAGCCGCGGCGGATCCAGCTATAAGCCAAGAACGTAGCCCAGCGGCCTCCATTGGGCAGCGTCCTCACCGCGTGGAGAAGGCCCGAATACTTTCGGGAATCGCCCAGTTGGCGGTACCCGGTGTCGAAAACACGGGCCAGAGAAAGGCGGACAGCCCAGGGCCCCCAGCATTTCGTGGCCGATGCGTAGATCCTGCCGTAGCGGAGACGCTCCCAGTCCGTCCAAATCCACTGCGCGAAGGCGGGCCGATCGTACTTCCCTCCGCTCAGCCCCAAGGCCAGCCGATCGCGGCTCGGAGCGCGGGTAATGATATTCACTACACCCCCTAAGGCCGCCTCACCCCAGAGAGCAGAGCCAGCCCCTTTGACCACCTCGATCCTTTCGACCTCATCCGGCGGAATCAGGTCCCAGTTGAACTCACCCGTATCGCTGGCGTGAACGGGGACCCCGTCGAGCAGCAGGAGGACTTTGTTGCCGGCCCCCAGATTGAATCCCGTCGAGCCTCGAACATTGATTTGGTTTCCCACAAAATGCACCCCGGGAGCAAGCTCAAGGGCTTGCTGCAGGTCAAGGGGGGAACGGCGCCGGATATCCTCCGCTGTGACCACCGAAACCGACACGGGGGAGTCCTGGAGGGGCTGTTCCCTTCGCGAAGCGGAGACGACGAGCGGCTCGACCTCGACGGGCGTAGGTTGCAGCTTCACGAGAAGCGGCGACGATCCGCGCGCAGACGGGCCCACCCGCACGGCGCGTACGATTCGAGGCCGGTAGCCAATTCTCGTGATCCGCAGGTCGTAAACTCCGTCGGGCAGGTTGCTCAGCACGAACTCGCCGTCCTCACTGGCGGCGGCTCCGCGCTGCGTCCCGACTACCCACACGTTGGAGCCCGGTAGGGGCAGCCCCGTTTTTTCGTCCACCACGCGGCCCCGAATCTCCCCTGCGCTTAGTCCCTGAGGAGAAACGAGGAAGAGCCAGAGCCACAGGCAGAAAAGCCGGGGATTGAAGCCGCTGGGTTCTCTTCGCGTCTGCCGGTCGAAAGCACGCGCGCGTTTAGGTGTGGCCCACCCCGTGCTGCCGCTTCGGATGCTATCCGGGCCGCTTCCCTTCATGGCCTGGCGTTTTCCCAACGCGCACGAATGTCGATGCCCTTAGCGGTCTGGCCAGGTCCGACCACCACTCGGCCCGGGACACCCGGCTGTGCAGGGTTCTCGTAGAAGCCGAGGGTGCGGAAGTCCGTGAGGGGCATTCGTTTTCCTAGCCAGAAGACGACCACGTACTTGTAGGTACCATGTCGCACCGGCAGCCGGTACCGGAATGGATTGCCGGCGACGCTGAAGTCCAGACTGCGGAGGAAGACGATGTAGTCGCTGGAGTTCCGGGGAACCTCGGCATAGGCTGCCACAGCGGTAGCCTCCGTATTGGGAGGATAAGGCCCATCGAAATATATCGTGCCTTCGATCGCCGCGTCGCGGTCGACCACGGCCCAATTGGCGTAGAGATTCACCTCGAAGACGGGCTTTTCCGGGGTGAGCTCAAAGCCGAGGGGCCGGAACTCGCGGAACGGATCGAGAGGGAGGGCCAAAATGTCGGCCAGGTTGGAGCGCGTCTTCGTTCCGTACCACCAGAGCCCGATGGCTTCGTAACGCCCGTACGGTAACTCCATTTCGTACGCGACCGTGTCCCGGAAGGTATTCACGGAGTTGGGGCTGTGGTATAGCTCGTTGATCGCATGAGGGGGGAAATGGGGTGCCACGATGAGGTAAACACCCTGCGTATCCGCAGGCCGTTGCCCGCGAAAGATGATCTTACCCCGCACCACACCCGGAAGCGGCTTGATCCCGACGTCCGGCGAGCAGCCCGCGATGCCGAGCAGCAAGAGAACCCCAAGAAGGTCCGACCTTGCACGCGTCATCGGAGCAAGACCACGGGCTGCGTGTCCACGACGTTCTTGGCCTTAAGCACCAGGAGGTACCGCCCCGCCGGGCAACGGACCCCGGCGTCATCGCAGCCGTCCCAGACTACCTCCCTCTGCCCGGGCCCGACCGACCCGGCCCAGAGAGTTCGGACCGTTCGTCCTGCCGCGTCGATGACCCGGACAGAGATCGAGGTCGGAGCAGAGACCCGGACGCGACAGCTTGTGCTGAGCCGGAATGGATTTGGGAAAAGGGGTGACAGCTGAGCAATGCTCGGAAGCGCCGCTTCCGCGTCCCTTGGGCTCACCCCCGAAGGCCGTTGCACGGACACATTGACCCTCACCGGGGTGGTGACCCAGGCGGCGAGTCGTTCCCCCATCTCTGGCGGTTGACGCGCGGGAAGAAAATAGGCCGCAAAGTCGAGCTGGAGGTTCGGCCGAACCATCGGTCCGCGTGCCAGAATCCCGATGTCGCCGTACGAGGCGCCGTCGTAACCCGTATCGCCCCCCTCAACGACCGTTCCATCCCCCTGACCGCCGCGCCGGTCGTCCCGGTAGTACAGACTCTGCGTCCTGCTGAGGGTATCCCGAAGGGCAATCTGCACGAAAAAGCTGCCCTGATCACCGCTCGCCAGGAACCACTCGCGAACGGGGAGGTCAACCCGCGTGTCCAGAATGTCCGGCGCTCCGTCGATTATTACCTCCCGGTTGCGACGGGTGGTCAGGCGCATCCCCACGGCGTTTGCGCTGAAGTCCCAGGACTGCCGAAGGAGGTCAACCTCCACGTCCACGAGCTCGCCCAGGGTGGACAGGTCCGTTCCCCCGCTGACCCGCCCGGAGAAGGGGTAGAGTTTGGTCTCTACCGGAAAGCGGGCATCGTGGAAGACGAAGATCCCAAAGCGGACCGCTTGCAGAGCCTGCCGGACCACCCGTACCACGGGCCTCGGGGTCCAACGCGTAGAGTCCGGGTAGATGAACAGATTGTCCCTCTCATTGGCGGCGTACGGATTCCAATCTCTTCCGAAGGGCAGCGTCAGATTGAAGGCCGTGATCAGTCCGACCATCCGGATCTTCTGGGTATCGAAAAAGTCCACGTCGGTCCCGAATGGATAGACAATCGCCACATCCTCCACCAGTCCGGTCCTGGCCCCAAAGCGTAGACGGTAGGCGATGGACTTGGCCTCATCCCGGAGGGGATCGTAGGAGAGCCCGTAGGGAGAGGGTGGAGACGGGCAGTCGCCCCTGCAGCGGTAGGTATAGACCCAGCCACGGCCGCCGTCGAGGGGATCCCGTATCTCGAGCTCGATTCTTGATCCAGCCTCCACGGCGGGTGTGGCAGGCCAGCTCGACAAAGGCGCGCGGTCCCCAGCATCCCGGCAGAGGAAGCATAGCTCATCGTCGGCGTCCAGGCGCCCGTCATCCGGGGTGAAATAGCTGAGGCGAATATTGGGCGGATCCCAGGGATCGATTATGGCGACTCGCTCATCAATCTGAAAGGGAATGAGCTCCCAGCGATTCTCCCGGGCTCGGTAGGCGTAAAGGCAGATGGAACCGGTGGGAACTTGCGCAAACTCCGAAAGCGCCGACCCGGTAACGACGACCGGGTCGTAGGGTCGGGCAAGAGACGAAAGCTCCTGACCGTGACCAGGCAGTACTCGCAAAATTCCAACTAGGGGGAGAAGCCCTCGCATCCTGTACACCTGCATTCGGCACTCCTTGCCCGGGGGCAATTGATGGCTTCCTTTCGGGTCTCTTCGCCCGTCCCGTCAAGCGAGGCGGGGTTCAGAGGCGGAGATCCCGGTCCAGGCTGCGGTACTGGATGGCCTCGCTCACGTGTACGGGCAGGATTTGCTCCTCCCCTTCCAGGTCCGCAATGGTCCGGGCCACTTTCAAGATGCGGTCGTAAGCTCGAGCGGAAAGCCCGAGCTTGGTCATCGCCAGTCGCAGGAGCTGCTGGCTTTCCGGACCGATCTGGCAGAACTTCCGGATCTCGCGGGTCTGCATGTGGGCATTGCAGAAGATATTGCGGTAGTTGCGGAAGCGCTCAAGCTGCCTTTGCCGCGCCTGAATTACCCGCCTCCGGATGACTTCCGAGGGCTCACCGGTCGGCTTCCCCGCCAGGTCCTCGTAGGGCACCGCCGGAACCTCGATATGGATGTCGATGCGATCGAGGAGCGGACCCGAGATGCGCGAGCGATAGCGCTGGATCTGAGGCAGGGAGCAGGTGCACTCATGGTGGGGGTCGGTAAGATAACCGCAGGGACAAGGGTTCATGGCCGCAGCAAGCATGAACTTCGCCGGATAGGTGACCGAGACGGCGGCGCGGCTAATCGTCACCTTCCCGTCCTCGAGGGGCTGGCGAAGCACCTCCAGCACGTTGCGCTTGAATTCTGGCAGTTCGTCCAGGAAGAGCACGCCGTGGTGGGCCAGACTTACCTCTCCAGGACGAGGCAGATGCCCGCCCCCGATGAGCCCGGCGTCGCTGATCGTGTGATGGGGCGCGCGGAAGGGACGCGTAGCCACAAGGGCGGTGTCTGGGGGGAGAAGCCCCGCTACGGAGTGGATCTTCGTCGTCTCCAGGGCCTCCTCGAGGGTCAGGTCGGGCAGGATGGTCGGCAGACGTTTGGCCAGCATCGTCTTCCCGGAGCCTGGTGGCCCAATCATGATAATATTGTGCCCTCCCGCGGCTGCGACCTCCAGGGCGCGCTTCACATGCTCCTGCCCACGCACGTCCGTGAAGTCGATGGGATATTGTCGGCTTTGGTCAAACACCTCCTGCAAATTCAGCCGATAAGGCTCTCTTCGGGCCCCCCGGAGGAATTCCACCGTTTCGGTTAGGGTGGCCACGGGGTAGACCTCCGCGCCGCCCGCCAGGGCCGCCTCCTTCGCATTCTCCGGGGGGACCAGGAAAGCGCGGATCCCTTTCTCCCGTGCCATAACCGCCATTGGAAGCACGCCCTTCACGGGACGAACCCGACCGTCCAGCGACAGTTCGCCCACCAGAAGCACCTGGTCCAGGAAGCTATCCGGGACAATCCCCGACGTGACCAGGATGCCCACCGCCAGGGGAAGGTCGAAGGCGCTTCCCTCCTTGCGGATATCGGCCGGGGCCAGATTCACCGTGAATCGCTGCAGCTTCACAGCGAAACCGGAGTTCTTGATGGCTGCAAAGACCCGATCCTTGGCCTCCCGGACGGCTCCTTCGGGAAGGCCGACCATGGAAAAGAAGGGCATGCCGCTCTCGCGATGCACCTCCACTGAAACCGGGTAGGCATCGATACCCAGGACGGCAGCGCTCAGGACCCTGGCCAGCATGGCTTCCCCCTCCCCACTTGACCTCCTTCCCAAGCTCGCTACTTCACTCGCTTGAAAATGTGGTAGCCGTCGGCCGTCTCCACAATCTCGCTGATTTCCCCCGGCTTCAGCTTCCGAATGGCTTCGTCGAACTGCGGGGCAAAGTCTCCAGGGAAGAAATAGCCAAGGTCGCCCCCCTGCGCCGCAGTGGGGCCGATCGATTTCTGCCTGGCCAGCTGCTCGAAATCGGCCCCCTCCCGGAGCTGGCGTAGGATTTCCTCGGCCTCCGCCCGCGTCTTGACCATGATGTGATAGGCGCGCATGGCCCCTGCCAGATCGCGCGGACGCACGGGGGATGTGGACTCCTTCCAGATCCACCCGGTGATCTGCACCTTGAGCCAGTTGTCCCGCTCCTCCAATACCTGGAGTTCGGTGCCCTTGTTTATCTTGCCGAGAATGCGTCCCCGCGGCGTGTCCCGCAGATTCTCGGTTTCCACAGCAACGTAGACGACGCGCAGGGGCGACTGCGCTACAGAGAGCCCCCAGAACCACGTCAAACCCGTGACCACTCCGAGGCCGACAAGAACCACCAACCACCACCGCTTCATGTCGCCTCTCCTTTACCTGACCCTATCTGTCCTGCCGCAATGCCAGTCCTTCTGTCCCCGTTCAGGTCAGACGGCTCGGCGCCACATCCTTCTGCTGCTCCAAGAGCTCCTGGACCTCGCGCAGGGCAGGAATGCCGAGGCGCCCACCCAGCTGCCGACACTTGAGGGCAGCCGCGGCGCTCGCAAACCGGACCGCTGAAGCGAGGCCTTCCCCCATGGCGAGGGCGTAGACAAACGCACCGTGAAACACATCCCCTGCCCCGGTCGTGTCGACGGCTTTCACCCGAAAAGCTGGAAGATGGTAAATGGCAGAATTCCTCTCGGCGAAGCAGGCTCCCTCGGGGCCCAGGGTCACCACAGCAGCCTCAGCACCGTAGCCCAACAGGCGACGGACAGCCTCTTCGGCGGAAATCGCGCCGTAAAACTTCCGGACAAACACATCCGAGACAACCGGAAACTGGGCCAACTCGAGGAAGGTCTCGCTTCGCTCCCGCACGCTGCCCAAGTCGAGGACGATGTTTGCCCCGGCCTCCTTGGCCAGCTCCACCGCACGAAGGCAGGCCTCCGACTCCCGGGCGTCCGTCAGGAGAAAGCGAGCTTCCTGGACCAGATCGCGCCGGACCTCCTCCGGCTGGAGGTTGCGGGTACTGCTGCGGTCCAGCACTACAGTCCGCTTGGCTGTTTGGCTATCGACCCAAATGTAAGAGCGGGCGGTGCGGGAATGAGGATCAATCACCACGCCCGACACGTCCACCCCAAACTGCTCCAGCTCTGCCAGAACCTGCCTCCCGTACGTGTCGGAACCCACCTTTCCGATGTAGCTCACCTTCGCGCCGAAGCGGGCCATCGTGGCAAGCGCGGTTGGCACAGGCCCGCCTCCTTGCACGGAAAAGGCAATCAGGTCCAGCTTCTCATCCGCCGTGGGGAAGTGGGGGAGCAAAGCCAGGTGATCTAAGGCGCAAATCCCGACCCCTACGCAATCGAAGTACTTCTCGTCTTTCACAGTCATTGCGTTCCCAGAGGGATGGCGTGCGAAAGCGGGGCTAACTCGACCAGGACCTCGCTCGGTCTACCTTCCTGCACCTGGACGACTCGTGTAGTCGCCGCATGGTTCAGCGCCGTAATCGACAGGCGATAGGTGCCTGGCTCTAAGAGCCACCGCAGGCGTCCGAAAAAGGGATCTGTCCTGCGCGGAGTTCCAGGGCCTTCCCCGAGCTCAAGGACCCGTACCTCTGCCGAAAGGGGCACGTGGGTTACGGCATCCATCACCCGCAGCCAGAGTCCGGAACCTAAGACACGGTCGAAGAGGAAATAGGAGGCCTTCGCT
>JAPDPT010000083.1 GCA_034506315.1 candidate division KSB1 bacterium
TACGCTCCGCCTTGCGAATTTCTCCCTCGCCCCCGTTCTCCGGCGCCAACGCGGGGATGGCGGTAAGCTCCCTCTGCATCTCGATCATGGCCGGACGGTAGCTCTCCATCTTCTCCGCCAGGGTTCTCCACAGGGGTGTGGTTGCCATTCTAGCCTCCCATTGGTTGCGCGGCTTGCTGCGTCACAGGGATCGACGCTTCGGAAGCCATCCGCTGGCTTAGCTGACGCAGTTGGCAAACTGCCTCCGGACCCCAGTTCAGAAGCAGGTCGAGGGCGGAAAGCGAGAAGTCGCCTTCTCCGGCGAGATTGCGATACGAAAACTCGGGCAACTTGGCCTGATAAATCCGCAAGCCCTGGCTCACGAAGCTCTCTTCGTTCTTTACATCCGGCTCGTCTCTTAGCTGAACGTAGCCACGGGCCCCCAACCGGCGACAGGCCTCGCGCAGGCAGCTTTCCCCTCCGCCGCTCGTACAGAAAGCGGAGAGCCGAAGCCACCTGACTCCCGGCCGCCCCAATTTCGAGGCAAGCCAGAGGATGGTGCGCTCAGCGAACTCCACGAAAGAGTCCCCCTCGTAGCGGAAGAGGCTCTCCATCTCCTCCCGGTAGTAGTCGAGATACGGGGCCATCGCATAGGTATTGGCCAGAGACCGCAGATGGCTCCGTTTCCAGCTCGCGTCCGATACGATCCGCACCCGGTCGATCGAGGATCTCCAGCCCTCAGGCCGATGTACCGGGACGGTCAATCCGCGTCGGCCGTCCTTTCCCGCAATCGCGTAGCGGTTGATGCGCGGCCGCTTGGGCAACTTGTACACGTCCGCCAGCAGGACAACATCCGCGCACCAGGCTTTCAGGAAAAACCAGACAGGCGGAAACACGTACGGATACTCGGCGGTCACGACCATGCTGCTCAGCCTGCCGAGGACCGCGCAGCGCCCTCCAGCTCCGGATGCGCCCTCCGCGACGCAGGAGGTACCAGCACCGAAAGGCAGCTCGGGATCACCCGTACCCGCAGCTCCTCGCCGCCCCAGAAGGGCTCACCGTCGCAGTGATACGGACCGGCTTCGGGCCTCTGGATGACGAACTCCTTTGCCCGGAACATTTCCGCGTAGGGCACAGTGTGCAGGGTGCCCCGAAAGAGTCGGGGCAGATAGTAGAGGGCCGGCAACAGGCTCACCTGCCGGACCACACAGACGTCTAAGAGACCGTCATCCGGGCGCGCGTGCGGCGCAATGATTGCGCTCCCCCCGTACTGGCGCATGTTCGCGGCAACGGCAACCAGCACTCGGCGCACCACTTCCCGATCGGGAAATGCGATCCGCACCTCCCGAGGCCTGTACGTCAGGAAAAGCTTCACTCCGATGGCAAAGTACGGCAGCAGGCCGCGGAGGTCACGGTCGACGAATTCCCGCCCGATTTCCGCATCCAGGCCGATCCCCGCCGTAACGAAGAAATACGTGCCGTTGAATTGGCCGGCATCGATCCGACGTATTTCCCCCGTCTTCAGGAGACGCAGCGCCCTCCGGATGGTCAGAGGGATACCCAGCCCTCGGGCCAATCCGTTGCCCGAACCCGTGGGGATGACAGCGAGGCAGGTGTCGGTGTGTACGAGACCGGAGGCGCAGGCATTGACGGTTCCGTCGCCCCCGACCGCCAGTACCACCTCGTAGCCAGACTCCGCCGCCTCGGCAGCCAACTCGCGGCCATGTCCAGGCCGTTCGATGACCCGCAGCTCCCACTCGAAGTCGTTCTCGCTCAGGAAGCGTCGGATCACTTTCACAATCGGTTCCTTCCACGGAACAAAACCCGCCCGTGGATTGAGAACCACAAAGACCCGCCGGAGCGGTTTTTTGAGGACTGCGGTGCTCACGGCCGCAATTTACCAACGCCGTGCTCAAAAGCAAGAGGTTTACCCCTCACGAAGGCCCGCGCGCACCTGCCCCGGTCCTCGCCGGGGACGGCGGACGATCGCCCGCACGGGCAAGGGCTTTCTCCATCCGGAGCAGGAATTCTTCCGGCGACACGAATCCCACCACTCGCAGCTCCCTCAGCTCGGTCCCGTCGGGAAGCAAGAAGACAACCGTGGGCAGACCCAGAATGCCGAACTGCTTGCGCAACGCCGTCGAGGAGGGAGAACCGTAGCGGGTGAGATCGGCTTGCAAGGTCACAAACGAGCGAGCCCTATCGCGGACGCGCCGATCGGAAAAGGTCTTGTGCTCCAGCTCTCGGCAGGCTACACACCATTCCGCGGAGAAATCGAGGATAATCGGCTTGCCCAGCTCCCTGGCGGCCTCGATCGCTTCCGGTTTGTACGCTTGCCAAGGAATCCCCTTCTCGCCCCCTCCCCCCCTAAGGGAAAGCCAGGCCGCGAGAAGGATTCCGCCCGTTCCAGCGACCCAGCGGGCCAGACGAAAGGCCAACCCCGGCACCCTCGTCCGCTCAAGCCAGCCCAGGTACACTCCGGCTCCAAGCGCCAGCCCCGCCAACAGCGCTCGATGCACCGTTGGAGGTGTCAGGGGCCGCAGGAAGTACACCGCCATCCCCAGGAGCACCACGCCGAAGATCTTCCGAACCCAGATCATCCACGGTCCGCTTTGGGGGAGGCGGGAGAGAGCACCCGAGAAGGTTCCCAGGATCAGGTAGGGCACCCCCAACCCCAGAGCCAGCACGAAGAACATCCAGAATCCCAGCCACGGATCACCCGTGGCCGCCACATAGGTCAGCAGGGCAAGGATAAAGGGACCAATGCACGGTGCGGCGACAATCCCCACCGTGACGCCCATCAGGAACGATCCGAGGTAGCCTCCCTTGGTCACCGAGGCGGCCCCCATGAGCCAAGCAGGTGGCTGCAACTCGTAGAGACCGAAGAAGCTCAGGGCGAGCGCCACGAACACCAGGGCCACAAAACCGAGCACCCACGGGTTCTGCAGACTGGCTCCGAACAGTCCCCCCGTTGTAGCCGCCACTACCCCCAGGACCGAGTACATCACCGCCATCCCCAGCACGTACGCCGAGGACTTCCCAAGCGCCTGGGCAAGGTTGCGATTTTGCTGTGCGCCAAAGTAACTCACGGTGATGGGCACAAGCGGGTACACGCACGGGGTCAGATTGAGGGCAAGCCCGCCTACGAAAAGGAGCAGAAAAGCCACAAACATCCCTTTGCGGGCGATTACCCCGGCAAGGCCTGTGTCCTCTCCCGGACCTCCCCCCCTTACCTTTCCCAGCTGGGCAAAGAGCGAATCGTTCACGGGGAAAACCGGCTCGTGACGCGGGACCACAGGGATCGTCAGGGACACCGGAACTTCCGCCGGCGGCGAGCACGTGCTGTCGTTACACGCCTGGAAGCGCAGAAAGCCCCGAATGCGCAGGGAATCTCCGCCAAACCCGTCGCTGAGACGCAGCTCTGAATAGGCGAGCAGAACGCCTTCGTAGACCTGCAAAGGCCGCGGCCAGAACGCGAACGTCTTTGCCACGGGTGCGGGGAACTTGACCTCGCCCACCGAACAGCCCGGGGGGACATCGAGAACCAACTCGGTCGGGATCAGAAAGTCCTCCGCCGGCTGATGGGCATTGATGTGCCAGCCCCTTTCGATCTCTATCCGTGCGGCCAGCTGCATCGAGGCCCCAGGCTGCAGAGCGTTCAGCGAGGGGAACAGCGTCACCTCGACGGAAGGCTGGCCGAACAGGACACCAGGAAGGAAAAACCCCAGGATCAAAAGGCGCGTGCGCAGTCGGTTCATGTCGCCTCATTCCTCCGAGCCGAATCGTACCTTGGACGCCGACGATGCCGTCGATCGGAGAGAGGTAGCCTCGTAGACTTAGATGCCTCTCGGCCACCAATCGTGGCCATTGATTCACGCTCAACCGAAACGCGGGACCGCGAAACAGGTTTCCGGTACCCTGGTAACGTCTGGGCGCCGGATTAGATCCGGGACGGAGCTGGCCGGGAGTATGTGGCGCGCGGAAGCTGTCCGAAAGGGCTTGACTCCGGGTTGCTCGCTGCCTACATTGTGTAAGCGTTTACACAAGAGGAGGCCATGCGATCCCTTGTGGTGGTAATCGTGGCCCTCGCCGTCGCCTCCTGCGGACCCCAGCCGGCGCAGCGCCGCACCATCACCTTTTGGGCCATGGGCGCAGAGGGCGAAGCGATCGGCAAGCTTGTGCCAGCCTTTGAGAAACGCCACCCCGACCTCCGGGTAGTGGTGCAGAGCATACCCTGGTCGGCCGCCCATGAGAAGCTTCTGACCGCTTACGCCGGCTCAACCCTCCCCGACGTTGCCCAGCTCGGCAACACCTGGCTCCCGGAGTTCCAGGCCATCGGGGCGCTTGTACCCCTGGATGAATTCCTTGCCGGTTCCGCGTGCGTCCCCCCCGACTCCTACTTCGCCGGCATCTGGGAGATCAACCGGCTGGGCGGGAAGATCTACGGCGTGCCTTGGTACGTGGACACGCGGGTGCTCTTTTATCGCTGCGATATCTTCCGCGAGGCTGGTCTGCCTACGCCGCCAAACACCTGGGAAGAGTGGATCGAATCTTGCGCTCGCATCCGCAAGACGCGCCCCGGCACGTATCCCGTTTTCTTCTCGTTGATCCACAGCGAGTGGCAGGTCCCCGTAATCCTGGTGCTGCAGAACGAGGGTACGCTCCTTAGGGAGAACCACACCCGCGGTAGTTTCGATAGCCCCCCTGTCCTGGAAGCCTTCCGCTTCTACCTGAGCTTTTTCGAGGGTGGCTTCGCGCCGCGGCGAATGACCGAGTTCGCCAATCTCCTGCAGGCTTTTGTCGAAGGAAACATCGCCATGTTCGTTACCGGCCCTTGGAATGTTGGGGAGTTGCGTCGTCGCTACCCGGCCGACGAAGAAAAATGGGCAACGGCCCCGCTGCCTGGGCGCCGGAACCGGCTCTCCGTGGCAGGCGGATCCAGTCTGGTCGTATTCCGCACCTGCCAGCACCGAGAAGCTGCCTGGAAGTGGATCGAATTCCTCAGCGAGCCATCTGTCCAGGTGGAATTCTTTCGCCTGACGGGAGATCTCCCTCCGAGAAAGGACACCTGGCACCTTGGCCTCCTCGATGACTCGAAGATGGTGGCCTTCTACAGGCAGCTCCGGTCTTCCGTCGGCGTGCCCAGAATCGCAGAATGGGAACAGGTCGCGACCAAGATGCAAGAGCATCTCGAGACGGTGGTCCTGGGCCGAAGATCCCTAGAAGGAGCCGTGAAGGCCTTGGACGCAGACGTGGACCGTATTCTGGAAAAACGTCGCTGGCTTCTGGCGCGAGGACTCCTTGCGGAGTAAGGATCGGACAATCCTCAACCGCGGGCGTGGAAGCCGGCACGTCGCGCTCTTTTTCCTCCTGCCCGCTCTGGTCACCCTTGCTCTGTTCTTCTTCCTCCCCGTGCTGGCAGCCTTCCTGATGAGCCTGACCGATTTCGATATTTACTGCCTGGCGGACGTGCGCCGCGCGCGCTTTGTCCTCTTCGGTCAGTACATCCGCCTCCTCCAAGACCCCCTCTTTTGGAGGGCGACGCTAAACACCGCTTATTTCGTACTGGTCGGCGGGCCACTGACCATCCTCTTAGCGCTCATGGCTTCTCTGATCCTGAATTCGGAACGCCTGCGCGGTGCGCGCTTCTTCCGCCTGGCGGTATTTCTGCCCGTGATCACCAACATGGTAGCAGTGGCTGTGACGTGGCGCTACCTCTACCATCCTCACTTCGGCCTTTTCAACTTCTTTCTTCGCAAGGTAGGGATAGGCCCCGTGGACTGGTTAGGCGACCCCCGCTTTGCGATGCCAGCGATCATCCTTTTGGCGATCTGGAAGAACTTTGGCTACCACACGCTCATTTTCCTTGCTGGACTGCAGACCATTCCGGAGGACCTGTACAGCGCCGCGCGCCTTGACGGAGCCTCCTGGCTCCAGCAGCATCTACATGTGACGCTTCCGCTTTTGTCGCGGACGCTCGGGTTCGTCACCGTGATCACGGGGATCGGCTACCTCCAGCTTTTCGCCGAGCCCTATGTGATGACGCAAGGCGGTCCGCTGAATGCCACCCTGAGTCTCGTGCTGTACCTTTATCAGCAGGGATTCCGGTGGTGGCGAATGGGCTATTCTGCCTCCGTCGCCTTTGTGCTCTTCGCCTTTATGCTGGCGATCGGCAGCGCCTCATTCCTCCGGCGCAGGAGGGAATCCGCATGATCCACTGGCCGCGATGGCGAAAACGCCTGGCGGTGGCCGCATTACACCTCCTGGCGTTCCTGCTTGCCCTGTGGGCTTGCGTACCCTTCGTCTGGATGCTCAGTGCCTCCACCATGCCGGCGGGGGAAGCGAGCCAGTTCCCACCTCGCCTGTTTCCCTCCTCGCCAACCCTGGCGCACTACAGCACCCTGCTCGACAGGCTCAGCCTCGCTCGCTATTTCCTCAACAGCCTGGTGCTGGCGATCGGGGTCAGCCTGGCGTCGCTGCTCGTGAACTCGATGGCCGGCTACGCCTTCTCGAAACTTGCCTTCCCGGGCAGGCGGCCTCTTTTCACGGTGCTCCTGTCGACGATGATCATCCCTGGCCAGGTCACTATGCTGCCGGTGTTCTTGCTTCTGAAGCACCTTCATCTCCTCAACAGCTACCTCGGAATTATCCTGCCCGGGATGGCCAGCGTGTTCGCGGTCTACCTGGTTAAGCAGTATTTCGACGCCCTTCCGGACAGCCTCCTGGAAGCGGCCCGGCTCGACGGTGCCGGGGATTGGGCCATCTACTGGCGCATCATGCTGCCGCTGTCGCGACCAATCCTGGCCACTCTGGGTCTTTTCACGTTTGTCGGGACGTGGAACGATTTCCTCTGGCCCCTCATCGTGATGACCCGAGAGGACATGTACACGCTTCCGGTAGCGCTGGCCACCCTGATGGGGGAGCATGCCCAGGACGTCGAGCTGATGATGGCAGGGTGCGTCCTCACCGTTCTCCCCATTGTGATTGTCTTCCTTTTGCTTCAGCGGCACTACCTACGCGGTATCCTGATCGGCGGTCTGCGGGAATAGGGGCTTGCGGAGACGAGGGCCAAAAAGTACTTGACAAGATGGAAATGGGGTTGTAATATGTAAGCGCTTACACAACCGGCTGCGGTCTGCGCGAGACGAAGCGAACTTTGTTCCGCAAACGCTTTCCAAAATGAAGAAGGTCGACATGGCTCAGATCGCCCAGCGGGCGGGCGTGTCGATCGCCACCGTCTCGCGGGCGCTAAGCGGGTCGGGGCGCGTACGGGAGGAGACGCGCCGCCGTATCCTTGCCATCGCCGAAGAGCTCAACTACCGGCCCAATTCCCTCGCGCGCGGCCTCTCTCGTCGCCGCACCGACACCATCGGCGTAATCCTCCCCGAGCTGGTGGATGAGTTCTTCATGGATCTCGTCCAGGGGATCGAAGAAGAAGCCTATCGTGCCAACCGCTACATCCTCCTCTCCAGCTCCCACCGCCAGCGCGATCTCGTCCGTACCTCCCTGGAGTTCATGATGAGCGGGCGCGTCGACGGGGTGATCCTCATGGCCTCCCAGAAAATCGGTGACCTGGAGGAACTCGTCACCCGCAGCCGTTGCCCTATCGTCCTCCTCAACGCTGGCTCCAACCTGGCCCGCTGTGGCATCGTGAACATTGACAACTATCAGGGGGCCTTTGCCGTGGCTGAGCACTTGATTCAGCACGGATACCGCAAGATCGCCGTCCTCCTGGGCCCCGAGGACAATTACGACTCCATTGAGCGGTTCCGCGGGTTCCGGAGCGCCCTGGAGAAGCACGGGATTCCCCTACCGGAGCCCTTCGTGGTACCGGGTGATTTCACCCGCACCTCCGGCTTTTACGGGTTCAACCGGCTCATGTCCCAGCCGGAAAAACCGGAAGCCATCTTTGCCGAGAACGACATGATGGCCCTCGGCGCGTACGATGCAGCTGGCCGACTGGGACTGCGCATCCCCGAAGACGTAGCGATTGTTGGGTTCGACGACATTCGCCTCAGCCGCTACATTCGTCCCCCCCTTACCACCGTGCACGTACCGATCGAAGAGCTGGGCCGCCGCGCGGTTCGGTATCTGATCCAGGTCATCGAGGGAGAAGCCGACCACCGCCAACCCTACCGGCAAGAGCTGACCACTGGCCTCATCATTCGGGAATCGTGTGGTTGCTCCCCGACTGTCTCCTACGGGTTGGTGTAGACAGATGCTGCGCGTCCCTCAACGCTGAGGGAAGGACGCTGATCCGGGCTCCCCAGAAGGGGCCAGGACAAGAAAGAGGCTTCCTCCATGGCAGGCTCGACCATCTCTGGGACCTGCACGCGATCGCCCCCGTGTCGTCACTTCCTGACAGGAGGAAGGAAAGGCGTCCCGTCCATATCGAGACTGCCCCGTCGTTCCGACGGTGGGAAACCCAGAGGAGGGCGCCGAAGGGCGCCTAAGGGAAGGCCCCAAGCACGGAGGTCTGTCATGAAAAAGTGGTTGCCCGTGGCAAGCTTGCTCACGAGTGCCCTGTTCCTGGTGCCCCTCGGAGCGCTTGCCCAAGGTCACGTGGACCCGCCGTACCTGCAGATCCAGTCGGCCGAAAAGCCTATCACGGTAGACGGGAAGTTGAATGAGACGGACTGGCAGCGCCGCTTCGATCACCTGGTCTTCCGGCAGAAGTTCCAGCCTGGCGATGTCGAGTACGCGGTGACGGGCGGTGTGCAGGTGAGCGGAGTCTATCAGGACACCACCACCACGATCGTCAAAATCCTGCACTACGGTCTCGATCTGTACATCTCCCTGCAGTCGGACGACCGCTATGTCAACAAATGGGGAGGGAGCTGGGAAGGCGACGGGCTGTTCATGAAGGTCAAAGACGCCACCGGCATCGAACGCGAATTCAAGCTCTATTTCAACCTCTCCGGGCCTAACCCCGAGATGAACTATGAAGCCACCATCCCCGAGGCGGGCTACGGCGTCGGCTACAAGCTCCCGGGCACGGTGGTCAACGACACCACCCAGCTCGACAATGGCTACACCGCCGAGCTCGTCATCCACCTCGATAAGCTGGGCTACACCGACCCTTACGCCGGGGTCCCCGTCATCATCAACATCTTCGACCCCGACAAACAGACCGGAACGCCCGGGGAAGAATGGGTCATCGGCTCCTACAACAAGATGTGGTGGGGAAGCGAGTGGGGCACCGAATACCGCATCCTCCGCCTGGCTGACCCACCGCGCAAGATCGCCATTCGGACCGACCAGGCCATCCAGTTGGACGGCCGCCTCACGGAGGACTTCTGGAAACGCGCCGACTCGATCGTCGTCGCCGTGGGCTCCCCTTCGTCTA
>JAPDPT010000084.1 GCA_034506315.1 candidate division KSB1 bacterium
TCCCACCCGAACCGAACGGGTATCTGCACATCGGGCACGCCAAGTCCATTGTGCTGAACTTCGGCCTGGCGGAGCAGTATGGGGGGAAGTGCAACCTCCGCCTCGACGATACCAATCCCCTCACCGAAGATCCTCATTACGTGGAGGCGATTAAGCGTGACGTGCGCTGGCTTGGCTATGACTGGGGAGAACGGGAGTACTACGCCTCCGACTATTTCGATCAGCTCTACGAATGGGCGATTAAGCTGATCAAAGAAGGAAAGGCCTACGTCGACGACCTCAGCCCCGAAGAGATCCGACGGTACCGAGGGACTCTGACAGAGCCCGGCATCGAGAGCCCGTACCGCAACCGATCGGTGGAAGAAAACTTAGAGCTTTTTGAGAGAATGCGGAGAGGGGAATTCCCGGAAGGCTCGCGTGTTCTACGCGCCAAGATCGATATGAAATCCCCGAACCTTAACCTCCGCGATCCGGTGATGTACCGCATTATCCACCACCCCCACCATCGCACGGGGGACAAGTGGTGCATCTACCCCACCTACGATTGGGCGCACGGGCAGAGCGACTCCATCGAGGGCATTACCCACTCCATCTGTACCTTGGAATTTGAGGATCACCGGCCTCTGTACGATTGGTTCCTCGAGGCCCTGGGGATACACCACCCCCGTCAGATTGAATTTGCCCGCCTGGAACTCACCTACACCGTGCTGAGCAAACGGAAGCTGCGGCGGCTGGTGGAAGAGGGATACGTCCGCGGCTGGGACGATCCGCGAATGCCCACCATTGCGGGGATGCGCCGGCGCGGCTACACGCCCGAGGCCATCCGCGAGTTCTGCGAGCGGATCGGCGTGGCCAAGAGCAACTCGGTCGTAGATATAGCCCTGCTGGAACACTATGTGCGGCAGGACCTCAACAAGCGGGCGCCAAGGCGCTTTGCCGTGCTCCATCCGCTCCGGGTCGTGATCGAGAACTACCCGGAAGATCAGGTGGAGTACATGGACTGCGTCAACAATCCCGAGGATCTGAGCCAGGGAACACGCAAGGTGCCTTTCTCCCGCGTGCTGTACATCGAGCGCGATGACTTTCGCGAAGTCCCGCCGAAGAAGTTCTACCGCCTTGCCCCGGGCCGGGAGGTAAGGCTTCGCTACGCCTACTTCATTCGCTGTGTGGATGTCGTAAAGGATCCTCAGACGGGAGAGGTTGTGGAGCTGCGCTGCACGTACGACCCCGCCACGCGGGGTGGGGACGCCCCCGATGGGCGAAAAGTTCAGGCCACTCTCCATTGGGTTTCAGCAGCCCATGCCCTCAAGGCGGAAGTTCGCCTTTACGACTACCTGTTTACCAAGCCGGACCCGGATGACGTCCCCGAGGGGCAAGACTTCACCGCCAATTTCAACCCCAACTCCCTGCAGATCGTCGAGGCCTGGGTCGAGCCAAGTCTGGCGGAGGCCAAGCCCGGCGACCGCTTTCAGTTCGAGCGCGTCGGCTACTTCTGTGTCGATCCGGATTCCACCGAGGGACGGCTGGTCTTCAACCGCACCGTTACCCTGAAAGACACGTGGGCAAAGCTGGAGAAGTCGGGAAGGGTGGAGTAGGGGATCTTCTCTGCCCAGGTAGACCCCTCCCTCCCCGCTTCGGATGCGGTGGGACGTCCACCTTGTAGGCCCCCCGTCCTTTGGCACGAACAAGGGGAGCGGCCGAGGGGCCGCTCCCCCACTGGGATGACGCGACGAATCGGCTTAACCCATGAGTTCGGCAGGCGCCGATTTCTTCCACATGTAATCCGGATCGATGTACGGCTCGTCCTCCAAGTGGGCTTCCATGAGGCGCAGCTTGGTCTCCAGGTGACGGGGGAAGCTGGCATCGTACAGGAACATGGTCTCACCCAGCGCCGAGACCGCCATCCATTCCGTGCTCGACTCGTGCCACAGGCGGAGCAGCTCCCGCGTATTGTCCATTTCGTCCAGCATTAGGGTCCGGACCAGCTCCCGGTAGCGGGCTTTCGCCGCTGGATCTTGGGACTGGAGATAGCCGTGCACCCCTGCGACCCAGGCCGCGCAGTTGCGGACGTTCCGGAACCAGCAGCGGAGAGCGCGCACGCGATCGAGCTGGTCCTGCAGCACCTGCGCAGCGCCTCCCCCTGGCTCGGCCTTGGCAAGCTCCGAGCGGAGGATCGCAATCGCCTTCTCGAGGGACGGCAGGCACTCTCGTTCGAAGATCTCGAGGGAACGCTCGCACCGTTCCTGAGTGGTGAGCACGAACAAGACGTCACGGGCCAGGTCCACCCGCTGGGGGTTGTGAGGCGGGTTACAGGAGTGAGCTTCGTAGTAGGCCCTCTCTTCTTCGGGAATGGCCTCGAAGTTGGGCACGAGAGGTCGGACGAAAAGCCGGTACCAGGTGGCGCCGAACGTGCTGTAGAGGAAATTGGGATTGGGGTACCAGCGCACGGCGTGGTCCACTCGACGCCACGCCTCGACGAGGCCGCTGGCATGAGCGGGACCAACCCATTTCTCCGCCGCCCGGCGAACTACGGTGTCGACGTCCAGCTCCGGCTCGAACTGGAAGGCACGCAGTACCTCGTTGTTGATCCACCAGGGTGCCAGCGAAGGCGGAGCTGTTCCTCCCTGGATGGCCATCCATCGCGTCCTGCTCTCGCGGAGCGAATGCAGCTTCTCCGCCACAATCCAGGGACAGGGGACGCCCACCAAAGGCTCGAACTGGAAGCCCTGCGCCAGCGAAACGGTGAAGTGCGCCTCGCAACCACGCGCCTCCAGCTTTTCTTTCTCCCTCTTCTCCTCGGGGAAGAGCCGCACGTGGTGTACGGTCATCAGAACCTCGTTGCACTCCGGAACCAGGGGATGCCGATACTGGAGTCGCTTTTTCGCCTCGAGGATCGATCCGCCCTCGACGTCCAGCCCGTCGCACAGCTCCGGCCAGAGATATTCGCGTTCGTTGTCGAAAGACTCCGGCCTTAGGACGACCCGGAACTCGGGATTAATTTCCCGTGCCGCATCCCGGAGGAGCCGGAGGAAGTCGACGATATTCCGGGCCGCCGTCCGGGCGATCTCCTCATGGGTTTTCCACTCGCGGATCAAGTAGGCGCCGCCGTTTCGGCCCACGTAAAGCGAATGGGTGTGCTCAAAGCCAGCCCCGGAGTCGTTGCTCCAGACCTGGATGTACGAAAGCGAGGGGACTTCGCGCATCAGGTTCTGCATCAGCTCGCGGTAGTGCTGGCGTACGGCAGGGTGGCTCAGGGCCAGATTGTAGCGCGGCCTCAGGCTCCGGAATGGGTGATCGACGCGGGCGCCCCTGAGCATCGGGTAGCGCTCGAAAAGGGTTTCCGGCACCGACCTCGGCTCAAACACCAGGAGCCCGGGCTTGAGCCCGTACTTCTGAGCCAGGTCCGCATTGCGCCGGAGGAAAGCCAGATTGTTGCGCAGATAATCGCGGGGATAGATGCCGCGGTTCAGCCGACTGTCCACAAACTGGTCCAGGGCGGGACAGTAGGAGTAGAAGCGCGGGTACACCTCCAACGGGTGGCCCGGTTCGAACGGATACGGGCCTGCAAGGCCGTTCACCTCAAGATGGGAGTAGCCTGTTTCCGCGTAAAGGCGGATGTAGGTTTCAGGGTCGAAACGTCTGGCGGTGCGCCAGGTCTGGGTGAGAAAGTAGTCGAAGAGGGGCCTCACGTTTGGGATGGTGGGAGACAAAACCTTGGGTTGGGCCAGGGCAGCAGCCGGGAGATCCGCTGACTCCTGCAGGAACCGACAGGCGGCGATCAGGAGGTGCGGTTCAGTAGCCACGATGAAACCCGAGCCCTCCGCACTGATCCACAGAAGCGCCGAATTGCAAGGAAGCCTTGCCCCCACCTCCTTTGCCAGGGAATCGCCGATCTGACGGTCCGCAGAAAGGACAAATACCCCGGGCTCGCAGTGGGGCCTATCCGAAAGCCGCGTCCCAGACCGAGGGTCCAGCAGGCTGCTTTCCTTCAAGATCCTAGCTGCCGTGTGCTGGGCGATTGGTCCCGTCTCCGATAATGCGATCAATCTTACCTTTGCCATCACCTGGCGGATAGTCATTGCTTTACCTCCCGATTGCCTGATCGTCAGTGGTTGGAACCTTGCCGCCGAAAACGTCTGTGAGGCCCTCTGCAGCCAGGGGAACGAACTCTGATACCGCGGACTGCCGGCGCCTCTACCGCTCTCCCCCAAGATGCCACAGAATTTCCGGAATTGAGCGCGCCGGGCCAAGTACTTTCCTGGGGCCTCAGGTCTTTTTCTTCGCCGCGGGGATGCCGAGGGCATCCTGGGGGACAAGGCCCAGGTGGGCTCACTGGATCTCAGCGGGGGTGAGGGGCGCTCTTAGGGCGGAGCTCCGAGCCACTGGAGAAGCTGCCGGGAGAGAAGGGCCTCGAGGCCAAAGCGAGGCAGGAGTCCCCCGGCCATTGCCAGTAGGAAGCGCGGGAGAGGCATTCTCAGGAGACCAGCTGCCCAGGCCACCTGCGTGAGGGGAATGGGGCTGATCCCGGCCAGAAGCACAAACCAGTGGCCCCAGCGGGTGAGCCAGTGACGTGCACGCTCCACCTCCCGTGCGCGCCGGGTGAGGAGGCCTTTCAAAAGGGACTGCAGGAGACCGCAGCCCACAGCGTAGCCGAGCATCCCTCCCCCGCAGGTGGAAAGGAAGGCCAGCGCCGCCGCCTGCCAGGGGGAAAGTCCGACAAGCGCCGAGGAGAGAACCAGGATGTCCGGCCCGATGGGCTGGTACACCCCGGCGCTCAGTCCCAGGAGCACGATCGCCCACGGACCAAGATGGACAAGCCGTGCTAACCACTCAGCTCGTACCACGATCTACCCCCCCACCTGGCTGAGGACCTTCGGGCCAATCCTCCAAGGGGCGCTGGGGGCAGGCCATGCGAAGGGATATGCGTAAGTCTCCGGATCCGGCGCCTCCTGATCTTGTTTGCCGTCTGTGCTCTTTTTCAGGGCCGACGTGGTCCACGCCCGGCTCAGGTGTGTGGTGCGGGATTGCATGTTCCCGAACTTTGAGCGCTTCTGGAAGCAAACGGATCCTTCCTTGACATCGCTTTGCGGGCGCTCTATCTTGAAGATGTCGGGCATTCGTGGTCCGTCCTGGAGCGAGGGAGGGGGCAGAAGCCGTTCGCAGCAACGCGCACAGGGGAGGTGAAGGGCCGTGGCCAAGATCAGCACGGAGATTCCGGTGGAGAGGCTGATCACCAAGCAGGTGCAGCTGTGGGCTGTTCGGGAGAGGCTGCGGGAGCTCGGCAGGGAGCCGCTGAAGGACCCCTGGTCTTCTGGCTACGTGGCCATCTCGCGCAATGTGGGTAGTCGTGCCGGGCAGGTGGCGCAGATCGTCGCCGACGCGCTCGGCTGGCAGGTCTTCGGCCGGGAGATTGTAGAGAAGATCGCCTGTCAGGCGAATCTGCGGCAGAGCGTGGTGGAGAGCTTCGACGAGAAGAGGCAGAGCGAGATCCAGACGTGGATTCAGACCATCATTGACCGACGTGCCCTGGGCCCGGACCGCTATCTCCGCCACCTCCTGCAGGTGCTTTTGACGATCGCCCAGCACGGCCAGGCAGTGATCATTGGCCGAGGGGCCTACCTGGTCTTGCCGCCCGAGAGAGGGATCCGCGTGTGGATCACCGCCCCTCTGGAGAAACGGATCGAGGTGTTGCGCCGAGAGCACGGCATCAGCCGCGAAGAGGCCCGCCGCATGATCGAGACCAGCGACGCCGAGCGCAAGGAATGGTTGCGGCGGATGTTCCGCGCGGACGCTTGCGACCCCACGTGCTTCGATCTAATTGTCAACACAGGCTACTTCGAACCGCCTCAGGCGGCCGAATTGATCCTTCGCGCTCTGGAAGAACGTTTCGGATGCCCGAGGCCTTCCTTCGGCGGCACGAAGTGACCCGCGCCCGTGGGGATCAGGCTCTGCGGTGCGCCCGCGAGAAATGCTCGTGCACTACCTTCCAGGAGTCGTTCCGGCGGAGGTAGACGTGCGTCCCTCGGCCCCGCACGGAGCGGGTTCTGCCGCCGTCGGTAAGGCGCACCACCCAGTAGAACGTCACGATGGCCACGTCGCCGTAGACCACTACCTCCGGGTCCTGGATCTCGTAGCTCACCTCCTCGGCCTGGTCAAGGTAGTAGTGGAAGGTCTTTCGGAGGTCCTCAAGGCCGTGGAGCCGGTCGTGGCGGGTGGAGCTGAAACCGACCAGGGCGGGATCGAAGTGTGCGAGCACTTCGTCAATAGCCCGTCGGTTGAAGGCCTCCACCTGCCTCTGCTCCAGCTCGACGAGATGCTGTTCAACGTCTGCCATGACTTTCCTCCTTGCTCCTCTCGTCAGACCCTCAGCCCTCTCCCAAGGCAATAGAGATCCTGGGCGCCCGATTCTTGCTTGTGGGGTGACTTTCGAGTGCCCGGATCGGATGCGAGCAAGACCGAATTCCCCCCTCGCAGATATTCCGGTCGATCGTTACCCCTTGCCCCCGGGCGAGACGCCTGAAAATGAGTGCCAGGGCCTGTCACGGGTTCGCGCCGGAGGAAGACGTCAGTGCTTGCGCGAACCTCGCCGTGGTCGCAAGGCGGGGGAGGGGGCGCTCTCGTACCGATAGACTTGTCCTCCCTCGTTCCTGGAGAAGACACTGAGCACTCTGTAATAAGCGAGCGTGTCAGCGGGATCCACCCGCAGCAGACAGCCGTTGTCCACGCAGTCGGTGACGACCTGGCCCAGGCTGTCGGGGTGATCGGTTCGCAGGACGCGGTAGTAGTGGGCAGAGGGGACACGGTTCCAACGTAGGCTTACGGTTACGCTGTCCCGGTAGGATGCGCTGAAGCCGCTGGGTGCGATGAGCAGATCAAGGCTCAGGTGAGCAGCCAGGATTGCGGCCCGCTTGTCAGGATAGCCGAAACGCCAGGCAGCCTGATCGGCGTAGTAGATGGCGACCAGGCGCCGGTCGGGAAGCTCGACGAGGGAAGGATAAGCAAGGTCGCCCGTACCGGCGTAGATGGGACGTTCCCGTTCCCAGCTTCTTCCTCCGTCGAAACTGAAGCTCAGGCTGACCCCTCGGGGAGAGAAATCCCGGTAGCCCAAGACGAGAAACCTGTCCTGGGTGAGCAACACGTCGGGAGCTTCGCCCTGGACGTCGATGAAAGTGGGCGGGGTCCAGCTTGCTCCCCAGTCGAACGAATAGCTTACGGCCATCCAGCGCTGGGCTCCCGCTGTGCGCATGACGCACAGGAGGGAACGATCCGGCAGGAGCACAAGCGCCGGCTCATTGTAGCCGACCCGTCCGGTGGAATCGCGGGCGATAAGGGCCACGCGGTTCCACGTCATGCCCTGGTCCTCGGAGATCAGGACAAACGCGGTATTGGCGCTGTCCCCGGCGAGGTCCCCGTACGCAGGAAGGAGGAGTCTCCCCGTGGGAAGAGCCAGGACGTTATCCGAGCAGGCGATCCAGCGGAACTGTGGGGCGTGGACCGGCAAGGGCTCGGACCACGTTTTCCCCGCATCGGCGGACCGCGCCAGGAACAGGGTCACGCGGCGTCCCTGGGGGGTTTCTTCGAGCGCAAAGAAGTTTAGGAGGACGATGCCCCCCGGAATTTCAGCCAGAGAGGCGTCGCGGTCGT
Organism: candidate division KSB1 bacterium; assembly: GCA_034506315.1. Taxonomy (GTDB): domain Bacteria; phylum Zhuqueibacterota; class Zhuqueibacteria; order Oleimicrobiales; family Geothermoviventaceae; genus Zestofontihabitans. The sequence continues at coordinate 7,645 of JAPDPT010000084.1, forward strand.
CGAAGATCGTGTCCACGATGGTGTCGGGTCGGGTCCAGGTCCGGCCGTTGTCGCGGCTGCGGCTCAGGAGGATTGCCCCGTCCGGGCTCACGTGACGCGATCCCTCGCGGAAGGCGACCAGAAGGGTCCCGTCTCGCAGCCTTACAGCCCCAGGAAAGCCCAGGTGTTTGTCGGAGACATGGACGACGTACGTTCGGAGTTCACCTGGAGAGAGGGTATCAGCACGGCGACATCCAACCCCTAAGGCGACCCAGAACAGGATCACTGCAGTCACCGGAAGCGAACGATGTGGGTGCATTCGGTTCCCTCCGCTAAGGTTCCGGATTTGCTCCCGCAGCCGTGTGCCCGTCCTGTTTCTCATATTCCGGTGCAGTCGGAGTCCCCTTCAGAGGTCGGGAAATCCTCTGTGGAGCCCAATTGAGCGAGCGTAGCGAACGACCTCGCGATACTCGCTGAGGGAGATCGGCCGGGCGATTTCCGGGAATTGGAAGGCCTGATGGCAGGGACGATATTGGGCCATGATGTTGACGTACGCGTCCCTTGAGACCTCGCGAGCAATAAACTCCAGGATCCGCTTGGAATCCTCCACCGCATTGGGCATCACCAAATGCCGGATGAGTACGCCTCGCTCTGCCAGTCCCTGCCGATTGATCCGGAGGTCGCCCACCTGGCGGTACATCTCCAAGAGAGCGCGGCTTGCCACCTCGAAGTAATCCGGTGCGTGGCAGTAGCGTTGCGAGAGCTCGGGGCTGAAGAACTTCACGTCCGGCATGTAGATATCCACAATGCCTTCCAGGAGGCGGAGGGCGTCGAGCGACTCGTAGCCACCGCAGTTGTAGACGATGGGCACCTGGAGGCCCTGCTGCACGGCCAGAGCCACGGCTTCCACAATTTGAGGCACGTAGTGAGTCGGGGTTACGAAGTTGATGTTGTGGCAGCCTCGACGTTGGAGGGCAAGCATGAGGGAGGCTAATTCCTGCGCCTCGACCTCCTTCCCCTCCGCGTAGTGGCTGATGTCGTAGTTCTGACAGAATACGCACCGCAGATTGCAGTGGCTCAGAAAGATCGTTCCTGAGCCACCCCAGCCGACTAGGGGATCTTCCTCTCCGAAGTGGGGGAAGGCGCTGGCTACACGTGCCCTCGCTCCTGCCCGGCAGGTACCCGTCTTGCCTCGGAGGCGTTCGGCAAGGCAGCGCCGGGGACAAAGTTGGCAGGGGGAAAGAAGTTCCCGCAGGCGATCGATGGTTTGCGGGAAGCGCCCTTCCTCCC
>JAPDPT010000085.1 GCA_034506315.1 candidate division KSB1 bacterium
CGGCACAAAGACGGCCACATTGACCTCCCCAGGCTGAAAGAGGGGGGAGTGGATCTCGTGTTTTTCGCCTGCTTCCCCTCCCCGCAGTACATTTCCCGGGGGCCAGAAGATCCGGACAGCTGCGCCTGGGTCGTGCGACGGATGATTGACTCTCTGCGCGCTCAGGCAAGGCGGAATGGGCAGGAAATGGCCATCGTTACCTCCGGGACGGAGGCAGAACGGGTGATCCAGAGTGGGCGCATCGCGGCCGCCATTGGCGTGGAGGGCGGTCATAGCCTGCAGAACAGCCTGGATACGCTGGAGACCCTCTATCATCTGGGCGTCCGCTACCTCACCCTCACCTGGGTGACCTCCACAGACTGGGCCACGTCCAGCGCCGACGAGTCCTCCGGCAAGGAGCTCCCTTTCCGCGGCCTTACCGAGTTTGGAAAACGCGTCGTGCGCCGGATGAACGAGTTGGGGATGCTGGTGGATGTGAGCCACGTGGGGGAACGCACGTTCTGGGATGTCATGGAGACGAGCACAGCTCCGGTAATTGCCTCCCACTCCAGCGTCTACGCGATCTGCCCTGTGGATCGAAACCTCAAGGACGAACAAATCCGTGCCATCGCCGCTAAGGGCGGAGTGATTCTGATCAACTTCTACGCGGGCTACCTGGATAGCACCTACGAGTCCAAGAGGCGCCTTATCCTGGAACGACACCGTACGGAGCTCGATTCGCTGCGGGAGCACTTGGGGGCGGATTCGCCGCGCTTCCGGGCGTTGGCAGGGGAGCTTCTCCGCCCTGAGCTAGAGCGCGTGCGCCCGCCCCTTGAGGTCCTGATCGACCACATCGACTATGTGGCTCGTCTTGTGGGGGTGGACTATGTGGGGCTTGGTTCGGATTTTGACGGGATCAGCGTGTTGCCGCAAGAAATTCAGGACGCGAGCTGCCTGCCGGTGATCACAAGGGAGCTGATACGCCGAGGGTATTCGCCGGACGCAATTTGCAAAATCCTCGGGGGTAACCTGCTCCGGGTCTTTCGCCAGGTTTGCGGGTGACGCATCACCCCGTTAGCGTTTCGTTTAGGAGGAACCGGGGAGGAGACCATGGGAAACTGGAGCCGCAGAGAGTTCCTGAAGGCATCCGCTGCGGGATTGGGCGCTACGGCTGTGGCTCAAATAGCAATTGCTAACGAGAGCCCCAAGGAGCTGATTCGCCCGAAACGACCAGCGGTCGTTTGCAGCCGCGGGGAGTACTGGGGGCGGAAGGTGAACGAGCCGGCCTGGGAGATTCTGCGGAGCGGCGGAAACGTACTCGACGCCGTGATTAAGGGGGCGATGGTCGTGGAGCTGGATCCGGAGGACACCAGCGTGGGCTACGGGGGGCTTCCTAACGAGGAAGGCGAAGTGGAACTGGACGCTTCGGTGATGTACGGCCCCACCCACAATTGCGGCGCCGTGGCCGCCTTGCGCTACATCAAGACGCCATCCCTGGTCGCGCGGCTGGTCATGGAGCGAACCGACCACATGATGCTGGTGGGCAAAGGGGCGCTGAAGTTCGCCCTGGCTCACGGCTTCAAGAAAGAGAACCTGCTGACCGAAAAAGCCCGCCTCGAGTGGCTGAAGTGGAAAGAGAATCTGAGCGACCAGGACGACTGGTTACCTCCGGCCGACGGGAAGTACTCCGAGGGGGATCGCCCGACGGGTACAATCAACGTGCTAGCGGTCGACGCTGAGGGAAACCTGGCCGGGGTGACGAGCACGAGCGGGCTTGCCTTCAAGATTCCGGGCCGCGTGGGTGACTCCCCCATCATCGGCGCCGGGCTTTACGTGGACAACGAGGTAGGGGCCGCTGGCGCCACGGGTAGAGGCGAAGAGGTAATTCGGACCTGCGGGAGCTTCTACGTGGTCGCTCTTATGAGGGAAGGCAAGACGCCGCAGGAGGCGTGCGAGCTCGCGTGCAAGCGCATCGTGGAAGTGAATCGAGGGCGGAAGATCGACTTTAACGACAAGTTCATTGCCCTGCGCAAGGACGGACAGGTAGGGGTCGCGTCGATTCTGGGGTCTCCGGATCGGCCGCCTGAACTTGCCCTGTGGAACGAGGACGGATTTCGCGTGGTGAAGGGGACATATCTGTACGAGCAACCCGGCCGTTGATCGCGGCGTGAGGTGAACGCGCTTGGGGGCCCGCCTGTCGCGGGTGTCGGTGCAATCCGCTTGTGAGGAGATACGGTGTGCGTTCGAATCCACTTTCTGGGCGCGGTACGGACGGTCACAGGTTCGATGTTCATCGTGGAGGCGAACGGGCGACGCGTGCTCATTGACTGCGGCCTGTTCCAGGGACGTCGGCAGGAAGCTTGGGAACGGAACCGCTCCCTGCCGTTCGACCCGAGATCAGTGGACGCCATGATTCTTACTCACGCCCACATCGACCACAGTGGGAACATTCCCACGCTGGTGAAATCCGGCTTCGAGGGCAACATTTTCTGCACGGCAGCCACCCGGGATCTCTGCAGCGTGATGCTTCGCGACTCCGCCCACGTCCAGCAAAAGGACGCGGAATTCGTCAATAAGAAGCATGCGCGAAAGGGCTTGCCCCCGGTCGAGCCCCTCTACAATAGCGAAGACGCAGTGCGCTCGCTGAAGCACTTTATCGCTGTGGCCTATGAGCGGGAATTCCTCGTCGCCAATGGGATCACGGCGCGTCTGCGCGACGCCGGACACATTCTGGGAAGCGCTTCCTTAGAGATCGAAGTCCATCGCACCGGATCGCCTATCCGCATCGGTTTCACCGGGGATTTGGGCCGCAAGAATGCCCCCATCCTGCGCGATCCCTCGCCCCTGACGAACGTGGACGTGCTGATATCGGAAAGCACCTATGGAGGGCGGGTGCACGAGCCCTACGACCGCGCAGCAGAGATGCTTGCCGATGTGGTGAATCGCACCGTGGCCCGGGGGGGTAAGATCATCGTGCCGGCTTTTTCCGTGGGCCGGACGCAGGAGCTCGTCTACTACCTGCATATTCTGATAGAGGCAGGAAGAATCCCCGAGATCCCCATCTTTGTCGATAGCCCCCTCTCGGTGAATGTCACCGAGGTTTTCCGAATGCACCCTGAATGCTACGACGAGGAGACGCTCAAGTTCTTGGACAGGCACGAGGATCCCTTCGGGTTCAGGAGGTTACGCTACATTACCCATGTGGAGGAATCCAAGGAGCTCAACCGAAGAGAAGGGCCGTTTATGATCATCTCTGCCTCTGGCATGTGCGAGGCGGGTCGGATTCTGCACCACTTGGCCAACAACATTGAAGACGAGCGCAATACCATCTTGATCGTGGGGTACATGGCAGAGCACACTCTCGGCAAGAAGCTTGTGGACAAGTGGGAGGAGGTCAGAATCTTCGGGGAGCCCTATCGAAGGAAGGCGGAGGTTGTGGTCCTAAACGCCTTCAGCGCACACGCGGATCGGGACGAGATCACCGCGTACCTGAGCGCCCTCGAACCCCGGCCTTCGCCGATTTTCCTCGTCCATGGAGAAGAAACCCAGACCCTCTCGCTCCTGCAGCATCTCCAGGGGAATGGCTTCAAGAGCGTCTACGCTCCGCAACCAGGGGATACGGTGGAAATCTAACTGGGCGGAGGGGCTTCACTCGACGTATTGCTTGTACGTGTCGGCGTGGTCGGGATCAAGATTCATCAGCAGCTGGAAGATGCTCTTGTCTGCCGCGCCCGAGAACAGGTCCACGATTTCGATATGGTGGGCGTCGAGGAACTTGTGACAGAATTCGTCCTTGGGGTCCTTTTCGAGGAGGGAGGCCAGTCTCCGAACAGCTTCGCCCACGTACTTCCGAGCCTGCTCGATGTCATCTGATTTCAGGGAAAGGCCGTAGAAGTAGTAGTCTACCATCTCGCGGAAGGGCTTGTGTTCGTCGCTGAGGAGCTTCCTGGCCAGTTCGAGCCGCAGATCCCAGCCCTCGTTGAAGCGGCCTAAGCCGTAACGGGCCTGCTGCGCGATGTCCAGAGCTTTGCGATAATAGGGGGTGCCGGCAAGGGTGCCGTACTTATCCATCTCACCGGCGATGATCAAGTACACGTAGAAGTCGATGAGAGCGGTCAGAGAAGTAAACGCCGGCTCATTGTGGACGATGGGCTCATTGGGATTGTACGCGAAACGGCAGCGCTTGTCGAAGTACTGGATGTCGGTGTTGTTCGAGACGAGGATCTGGGCCCGGTAACGTTCTTCGCTGCTCGAGCTGATATCCTCAAGCATCCATTGCATTTGGACTTCGACGGTGATATCGGGGTCTTCGAACCAGGTGTGCTCGTTGATGTACCGCTCGATCTTGGCCCCGAAGTCGGCGAGGCGCTCCTGTTTCTCGAGGGGTAATGTTTTGAGAATGGTCGTCACGCGGGCGCGAACTTCTTGAGCCAGGAGAACACCTGCGTGGAAGACCAGAGCTAAGAGGCACAACCCCGTCACGTGCTTCATCGAACCAAGGCCTCGCATTCTGATCCTCCTGCCATGGGACGTTCGTGGCCACTCGTCTGGTGAAATATCACCAATTGCCCCCAAATTGTCAAGGGGCTGGGGATGCAAGGGAAGGCTTGCCTGGTGATTCTTGCGATTCTGAACTTCTGGGCGGCGTGCCAGGCACAGGCAGCGGGGGAAACCATGGGTCTCGGCGCGTCCATGTTGGCCAGGGGGTTCGTGCCTGATCCATGGGGAACCGACCCGGAATCCTGGATCTGCAACCCGAGCCTGCTCGACCCCCGAGGAGGATTTCAGGTGGGGGCTGGATACGTGTCCCTGTACGGTTTGCCGGCCCTTACCGTCCGCTCTTTGGCACTGGGAACGGGTTTGGGACCGGTCGGCTTGGGCTGGAGCATCGGCACATTCGGATGGCAGGCGTACCGAGAGACGAACAACTGGCTCGGCTTCTCCATCGGTCCAGGGCCATTGCGCCTGGGTGGGAGCCTGCTGATCAGCCGGTCCTGGTTCCGTAACTACGGTGCTACCACCTCCCTTGGCACCGGAGCTGGGGCCCTGTTGGTGCTTTCCCCGGCTTTCCGGGTGTCGTTCGCGAGCTGCTACCTTGACCTGGGGAGGAACGAAGCGCTCATCCGACAGTCCTTTGCCCAGATCGCCTGGAAGGGAGCGTTCCCGCTCTTCGTAAGCCTCTCTTTGGTCAAGGAGGTCGGCTTTCCGGTGGAATGGCGCGCGGGTTTCGAGTACTCGCTCCGGGGACGTCTTTTTCTGCGCGCCGGAGCTACGGGCGGGCCGGAAAGGATCACAGCCGGGATCGGGTTCGCGGCAGGCAGAGCGCGGCTTAATTACGCGTTTGTGGACCATGCCCAGCTGGGGGCCACACACGCTGTGAGCCTCGACATCTCAGGGCCCCGGTAGTTCGATTCGGGCTTCCTCAAGGGGTCTACCATGGGGAAAATGGGCCTAGGGTCCATGGGGCCTCTGGCATTTTGGGGGCTGCTGGTACTCGCCCAGAGTGTGAGTCTGGCGCAAGAAGGAGCGGTTCCCGAGCGCTTGGCAGAGTATCTGCAAGGCCCGAGCGGGGGAGCAGACCTCTTGGCCGATCTGGAATATCTCCTTGATCAGCCTGTCGATCCTAACCGTGCGGAAACCGACGAGCTTCTCGCCGTGCCCTTCTTACGGGCGGATGTGGTGGACTCAATCCTTGCCTATCGCGGACGCGGCAAGGAAATCCAGAGCTTAGACGAGCTGATCAAACGTGGCTGGCTCACAGAAGACGAATTGGATAGGGTGCGCCCTTTCCTGATCGTGCGTCGTGAAAGGAAAGGACCGGGCGGTATTCGACTCCGGTACAGATCGGCCGCAAAGCCCGGGGTCACCTCTGGACTTTACTCGCGCTTCTTCTGGCTCCCTACCCGCAACCTGAGCCTGGCGCTGATAACCGAGCGCGACGTCGGGGAGACGCGCCTGGACGACTTTCGATCGCTGAGCCTCTGGTGGACACCGAGGCCGGGCCTGCAGATAGGGCTGGGTGACTACCGGATCAGTTTCGGCCAGGGGCTTCTCTTCTCCGCTCCCTATGCCCCAAGGCCAGGTCCAGACTTCGCGTCCCTGTGGCGGAGAAATCACGAGCCCGCCCCCTATCTTGCCGCTACAGAGATGTGGCCACTGCGGGGTATTGCAATGCACGCCCGGTCGCCGTCGCTGGATCTTACAGCGTTCGCCTCGCAGCTCAGAAGGGACGGCTCCCTGGACCCTCTGACGCACTTCCCTGTCTGGGATCTGGATGGCTACCACAGGTCTGCCGCGGAGAAGGGGCGCCGGGCCGCTCTCCAGGAAACGGTCGTGGGAGGACAGCTTCGGATCAGAACGGGGATTTTACGCTCCTTTGCGTTCGCTGCTGCGTATCAGGCCGTCCGGGACGTGCGAACATCGGCGCCAGACGGGGCCGACATCCTTGGTTTGGGAGTGAACTGGAGCCGGCGCGTACCAGGTGGCGTGTGCTTCGGCGAGCTTGCCCGAACGGGCGACGATGCGATGGCTGCCCTCGTCGGACTTTATTTCGCGAGCCGCAAGCATCAGACCGTGGTGGCAGGCTACTTCCATTCCGGGGCTCAAGCCAGGTGGTTCCGGTCGAATTCTTTTGCCCTGGCCGACGAGACGGGTGGAAGGGGTATCTGCCTTGGTCAATCCTGGACGGTGCGGCGCGGACAGATGGGCTGGTACCTGCTCTTGCGCCAGCCGTCTCTTCGCAATATGCCCTCGTACCCTGCCAGTGAAAAGCTGTGGTTTGCGGAGGTGCCTCTCAGGAAGGGGATCCGTTTCGAGCTTCGAATTCAAGACCGGCGAAGGACGAAGCGGGTGGCCGTGAGCGACTCGGCTGGGCGCGTTCACGAGCGAAGCCAGGAGGATGTACGAAGGGCCCTGCGCCTGGAACTGGAGGCGAGCCAGGGGAGACTGAGCTGTCGCCTCCGTCTGGAGCCCGTATGGCTTGGAGCGATGGGAGGGCGCGACCCGGAGGGGTTTCTGGTCGCGCAGCAGTGGAGACTGCACCTGATCCGGGGCTTGGAAGTTCTGCTCCGGGTCTGCCGTTTCGACGTGCGTGAGCCCAGTGCGACACTCTACGTTTACGAGCCGGATCTGCCGGGAGCGTTTTCCATGCGAAGCTTCGGAAGGAGGGGGGAGCAGATCGTGTCGCTCGTACAGTTGCAACGGGGCAGGTGGCTCGCGAGTCTGAAGTACGCCTGGATCCAGTACGATCCGGGCGGCTCGGTGGAAAGGAGCGTAGGCGTGCAGGTGGACCGCCGGATCTGACCCAGCAATGGGCTGTTGCGACTTCTTCAGCGCGGTCGTCGTTGCTCGGCAAGCCGAGGGGATCAGCTGCTTCCACGGAGACCCACGTGGGCCCTGGGAGGAGCAGAGGAAGAATCGTATTTGAATCACGCGGTTTGACTTCGTATATTGCGTGGGCTTTAGAAGAGGGACGAATTGCGACCATGAACCTTCTCCACCGATTGGGGTGGCGGTATCTGCAGTTCCTTGGCCGGCGAGAAGCCGAGCCCGTAGAGTGGACACGGCTCCTTGCCCTGCCGGGAGGCCGGATTTTAGTCTGCCTCCCGGACGTCTACGAGGCTTTCCTTCTGACCTGGCGTACCCTGCTGGAGTTGCGGGTGGACCGTGGGCGGCTCGCCGTGGTGGCACCCAAAGCATTTCTGCAGGCCATGGGCAGCCCGGGGGGTGAGAAGCGGGTCGGCTACGAGTCGAAGGACGTCAACGTGGTGGGACTGGCCAAGAAACGGCTAGTCCAGCGAGTGCGGGAGCTTCACCCCGGCGTGGCCATCGATCTGAGTGGTGGGGTGCTGCCCCTGACGGGTCATCTCTGCCTGCGGAGCGGTGCAGCAGTACGGGCGTCTCTGGGAGATTGCCCAGCTCCTGAAGTGTACAATTTCTTCGTGCGTTTATCAGGAGCAGCGGACCATGGACAGAGGATCCGAGTGCTCCTGACGTACCTCAGCCTGATACCAAGACCCTCGCTCGAAGCCGTTTGAAAGTCACGGATGCCGAGCACCAATCCGAAGACAAGCCCGCTGACCGGAAAGTTGCGCGCCCAGATCCGGGAGTTGCGGAAGACGAACCGGGAGCTGAACGAGCGGGTAGTCGAGCTGGATTGTCTTTACCAGATCCTCCGCTCGCTGGCCAGCACGATGAATCTGGGCCAGACCATCGACGCGCTGCGCGGGTTCTTCGTCTCCCGCTTCCAGGTCGAACGCTTCGCCTTCTACCTGAGGGATGAGGACTCCGATCATCTTGTGCTTCGCAATTCGTACCGACTGCCGGGCGAGGCGGGGGCGGGCGTGCGGCTGACCGTGGAGCCCTGGCTGCGCAAAGCGTGGACGAACGGCTCCCTCTACGTCCGCAAGGTGCAGCCGGAGGAAGGGCCCGTCGCGCGGCTCATAGGTGGGGGCACGTCGGTCCTGCTCCTGGGACTCAAGGGTGTGGATGGTAAGCCCATTGGCCTGGTTGCTTTAGGGAAGCGGGCGGAGCAGGATTTCAGCCGGCGCGACGTCGTGCTCCTCCGCAAGCTCGGTTCCCAGATCGGACCCATGGTAGCCGCCATGCTGAACTTCGAGAGGACCAAGGAGCTGTCGTTCACGGATCCTCTCACGGGTGTGCACAATCGGCGCTACTTCAATCAGGTGTACGTGCGCGAGTTCGAGCGCGCCCGACGATACGGTCGTCCCCTGTCAGTACTGATGATCGATATCGATCACTTCAAGGTCTACAATGATACCCTTGGCCACCTGGCAGGCGATGGGCTCCTCCGCCGGTT
>JAPDPT010000086.1 GCA_034506315.1 candidate division KSB1 bacterium
TTATCTCCCTCGGTTCCCTTGTCGCGTTGGCAACCGGGCCGCTCTCGTTGAGCTTGCCGGTTGCGGACTATTCGGGCCTGGCGGCCATGATCGTGGCTGTCCATCTCACGGGCCGCTACCTGGAGGCAAAGGCGCGAAGCCGATCGTCGCGGGCAGTCCGTCGTCTCCTGGAGCTGGGAGCGAGGTCGGCGCGGGTGCTGCGAGATGGGCGGGAAGTCGATGTCCCCATCGCCGAAGTCCGCGTGGGGGACGTGATGATCGTTCGCCCGGGCGAGAAGATCCCGACGGACGGCCTAGTGATCGAAGGCGAGGGCAGTGTAGACGAGTCGATGGCCACCGGCGAGTCGATGCCCCTGGCCAAGAAGCCCGGCGATTTCGTAATCGGTGCGACGGTAAATCTCGATGGTTTTCTCCACGTGCGGGCCACGCGTGTGGGCAGCGACACTTTCCTGGCCCAAATGATCCGCCTCGTGCAGGAATGCCAGACCTCACGCGTGCCTGTGCAGGAGTTTGCGGACCGGGTCACGGCCGTGTTCGTGCCAATCGTTCTCGGTGTGGCTCTTCTGACCCTTTTCCTCTGGCTTGTTCTCCCCGGTACGATGGTCCGACTCGTGTCCCTTGGCTCTTTTCTCCCGTGGGTAAACGCTGACCTTGGCCGCTGGACTTTGGCCGTGGTGTCGATCGTGGCGGTGCTGGTTATCGCTTGCCCATGTGCCCTGGGCCTGGCCACTCCTACGGCCCTGATGGTGGCCAGCGGACTTGGTGCCGAGCACGGAATTCTGATCCGTTCAGGGGAGGCACTCCAACTCCTGCCGCGTCTGAAAACGGTCGTCTTTGACAAGACGGGTACCCTTACGTCCGGAAAGCCCGAGGTGACGGAGGTTGTCCCTGCACCGGGGTGGGAAGAGAAGGCGCTTCTCCGCGTAGCGGCTGGCGCGGAGAGGGGAAGCGAGCACCCTATCGCCCGCGCGGTGTTAGCGGAAGCCGAAAGGCGAGGGATCGACGTGCCCAAACCGAGCGGCTTCCAGGTGGAAAGGGGCCGAGGGGTGAGAGCCTGGGTGGAAGGCCGGGAAGTACATGTCGGCAGCGAGGCATTCCTCCGCGATGCCGGTGTGGAGGTCGCGGCGCTCACAAGAGCTGGGGAGGAGGTCCAGCGCCAGGGTAAGACGGCCGTGCTTGTGGCCGTCGATCGTGCCCTCGCCGGCCTGCTGGCTGTGGGTGACCCTTTGCGACCCGAGGCGCGGCCCGTGGTGGAGGAGCTCCATCGGATGGGTATTCGCACGGTCCTCCTCACCGGGGATCACCAGCTCGCTGCGGCTGCCGTTGCCGACGCCCTGGGGGTGGACGAGGCGGTGGCCGAGGTGATGCCTCAGCAGAAGTTGGAGATGGTGCGAAGACTGCGTGCCCAGCGAGCGCCGCTTGCCTTTGTCGGCGATGGGATCAACGATGCCCCCGCCCTCGCGCAGGCGGATGTGGGCATTGCCGTCGGCTCGGGAACCGACGTAGCACTCGAGGCCAGCGATGTGATCCTCGTCCGGAGCGACTTGCGCGGCCTCCTCGAGGCCATCCGACTGAGCCGAGTTGCCTTCCGCAAGATTCGTCAGAACCTTTTCTGGGCCTTCGCCTACAACGTGGTCATGATTCCGGCCGCGATGGCGGGTTGGATGCACCCCCTGCTGGCAGAGATCGCCATGGCCTGCTCCTCCCTCACCGTGATCACCAATGCGAACCTCCTGCGCCGCGTTCGTCTGCGCGCATCCGCCTGACCCCGCAACGGCTACCCGGACTCGAGGCCAGCCACATCCAGAAAGGGCGTGAGGACCGGGCCAAAGGCTCCGCCGCCCCTCAGATAAGAGCCTGGCAGAAGGAGCAGTCCCCGAGTCGGCACCCAAACTTGTACAGGTGGATCAGTCCCTGCTGTTGCGCCGCGGTGCGCACAGCCTGGCGGGCTTCGCACAGCTCTTCCCAGAGGCGAGCGCGCATCGCGCGCAGGATTTCGTTCTCGGGGAGACGGGGGTAGGTCCGGTACGTACGCTCCGCGACAGCTCGCAGGGCACCGTCCCCCGATTCCTCCGCGTAAGCGCAAAGCAGGGGAAGGACCACGTTCACTACGATATCTCGCGCCCGGTCCCTTCCCAGGAGCAGCGGGGCACTGCCCTCGCGGAGACGTTTGCCGGTCAGGAAGCAATCCCGCTGTTCCCAGAAGCCAAAGGCAGGGACCACAAGGGTCTTCTCGAGCTCGCGCGGCAAGCGGGCGGGCATATGGGAGGTCGCCTCAAGCAACCGTGCCCAGCTCCCCACAAAGCCCTCCAGTCGGTGCCGTACGATAAGCACGGCCATGGCTGCGAGCCGGCGCGTAGGGAAGTTGGCCGGGCGCAGACGAAAGAAGCGCCAGTCTGCCGCCGCCAGGCTGTCGACCTTGCGGCGATTCGGATACCCCTCCCACAGGGATCGCTGGAGGCGGACAAACTCGGCCACAGCAGGTTCGGAGGCCCCAGGAGCCGCTTCAAGGAGACCGGAGGCTCCAAGAAGCCAGGCCTGAACGTGGACCACCGCCTCCGGGTCCGGAAGGCGTTGGGAGAAATGGCGAAGATCGTGCACCGGCAACCGCTCCGCCAGTGCGCGGGCTGGAATCTGGTTTTTCGCGTATCCCAGCGCCTCGAGGAGCCCGCGGTAGGCCACCTCTTCCCAGTCCGCATACTGGCGCTCCTCCCGGAATCGCTCGGCCTTGTACTCCAGACGCTGAACCGAAGCCTGTTCGATGACCAGAAGCTTCTGTTCGGGATCGGCCTGTGCGAGAGCACAGACCATCGGTGGCTTGCCCTTCCCGGTAAGCCGCGACGGCTCTCCCTCCAATTCCTCCGCCGGACGCGGCAGGTGACGGTCCAGGTCCACGATGGGCACCCGGACTCCGTCCGCTCGCACGGTCTGTGCTCCCTCTGGGCATCCGGCGGTGACGATGTGCAGGATCACCCGGTTGTACGCCGGATCGCGATCGTGTCCGTGACGAACCCAGTCCCCCACGCTGGGGTGGATCTCAATGTCGCCGTGCATCAGCTGGCCGTCGAGGCGGACGATCGCGTCCCGGTAGTCGGGACCTGCGTCGAAGTTGCGCGTGCCCGGGGAGAGGATTTCCACCGTCCGACCGTCCACAGTGAAGAGCTTGCGCCCGGCCAGTTGTTCCTCCCACAGGCGATGAAGAAAGGATTCCGCTGCAGGTTCCTGAACCTTCATCTCGTCCCCCCGCGTTCCCAAGCCCCTTTGTTGCTGGAATCCTCAGGCAAGAGCGCTGCTGCGTGCCTTTCGCGTCTGAAGAAAACCCGTTCTCCGCCTCGCCCGAAAGGACTGGTCATTTCCCCCGACGGGCCCGAGAGGGTGGGAGCGTGCTGCCGAAGGTTTTTTCCGGCCCTCGCGGGCAGGTACGAAAACACTGCCCCCCAACCCAGTCAAAAGCCTGCGCCCGGCTTCTCCGCCCCGGCACCGACCGTTCCGCTCCCCCTTCCCGGACTCGCGCCCAGGAACATCCCGCACTGCCCACCACAGTCTGCTCTGCTCTCGCCTGGAGACAGCCCGGCTCTCCGGCTCGGCCGAAAGGCTTCGAAAGACCTCGCCCCTGCCGCAGGGGACAGCCGAGCGCCTTTGCCCGAAGCCGTCGGCTCGTTGGTCTTCGGTCAAGCGGGGGGTTCTCCGGATTTCGGCTTGCGCAGCCCCTCGATCTGCGCCTCCTTCTCGGCGATCAGCTGCTTGAGCTCGTCCACGCGAGACACGGTGCTCCGCAGGGTCGAGTCGTCGGGCAACTCGGCAAGACGGTTCTCCTTGGCCAACTGGTAGACGTGGCGGCCAAGGAGCGTGAACTGCCGGTCCATTTCGCGTCGCAGGCCGAGGATATCGACGCGGATCTGCCCGATCCTGGTCAGCCGCTGAGTTGTGTCGATGGCCTTAGTGATGATTTCCGAAGCCTTCTGCCGGTAGCTTTCCCACTTATCCGTCATCGGTCCCACCTCCTCTTGTCTCCGCAGGGGCACTACATCCGACGGCAGAGAAATTTACCCTTGGCTCTGCTGGAAGTCAAGGGGCCGGCGGTTCGGGTTTTTTCGGCCGGAGAAGTAGCGGTCGCGGTTCACCGGGGCAGGCGACACCGGATGCGCGTGAGGCGTGGGGCGCTGGTCAGGAGGATCCCATCGGCGAAGACGCGAAAGCCCGCGCCGCGGCCGTACCGCTGCCCGGTGCAATCCCAAAGGATGGTGAGGATGTGGCCGTGGTAGGGTAAATGGTCCAGACAGAAGAAATCCCACCTCTCGGCCGGCAGAAGGGGATCCACCTCCAGGGTATCGTCGGCACGCGGGATGAGGCCGATCAGCCCGGTGATCACCAGGTCGCAGAAGGTGGAATGGTTGTAGTAGCGACTGCGGGGCTCGTCCCGGAGCCAGGCGCCCGTCTTCTCGTCCAGGTACTCTCCCAGGTAGGGCTGCCCCCGTTTCTGATGACTGCGGGCGTAGGTGCGCAAGGCCTCGAAGAAGACCTCTCGCGACACGGGGTGGTGGCGGTAATGGTGAAGCAGATTAGCCAGGGCCGTGAGGGTTTGGGAGGTGGCGAAGGGCCACACAGCCCCGTCCCATTCGCAGGATCCCACCCCGTGCGACCGGAAACGGGGATGGCGACGCTCAGCAGTAGTGAGCCCCCATGGGGCCCAGAAACCCAGGGTATCGGTGAGCTGAAGCCAGGCTCGGCCAAAGTCCTCCCGGTCATCGGGGAGGCAGAACTGCCAGGGGATGAACCCGATCGCCTCTCGGGCATCCGAAAGGCCCTCCCCCTCCAGACGGACCTTGAAGAACAGGTCCTGCGGGTCCCAGAGCAGTTTCTCGACCGCCTCCTTGAGGACCTGTGCCCTGCGGACAAATTGCTCGGCGAGATCCTGCCGGCCAGCCAGAGAGGCCAGAGCGGCAATGGCCCTCGCATTGGCATACATGTAAGAGTTGATGGTGGGACGCCGGTGCTTGGCGGTTCGCGAGCCGCTGATGGACTCCTCCATTCCATCGCGAACATCGTACTGCCAGAAGAGGCCCTGCGGGCTCAGGCGCTCCGTCTCCCAGGCGAGGTAGTCGCGCACAAGATCCTCCAAGAGATCCAAAACGAAACCGGTGTCGGCGTGGACCAGGTAGTGCGCGTAGACGGCGTCGCCAAGCCAATTGCTGTAGCGGTGGAGGTGCGGTTGAGGACCGCCATCGTGTCCACGAAGCCAGAATCGAATGTAGTCGCGCACGTAGGTTTGATCCCGCAACCAGCGCCCCTCGTAGATGTGGTGGCCGAGGGCGCAGCTGATCGTGTTGTGAGGCCCCGCGTGCTTCACTGGAAGGATGAACTCGGTGATCACGTAGCCGAGCGGCGTACGCCGGATGTGCTTACGGTAGGTCCACCAACGGAAGTAGTAGATCGTCTCGAGGAGCGAATCCGGACAATCGAAGTACGGGATACGGGGGGCCATCCATTCCAGGACGGCGGGATTGGGGATCTCCGATTCCTCGGCGGCCACGTCGATGGCGTTGAAGGCGGCGACGTAGGGAGCAAAGTCGGTTGGGCTCAGGACTGCCGCAGAGTCGCCGCCTGGGCTTGCCGGAAGCGGCACGCAGGAGCTGAGGGAAACGGCAAAGCAGAGCAGCGCGGCCCTGCTTCTGCCCTCTTGTCCCCAGCGGTTCCTGGCCGTGGACATATTGGGTTCGCCTCTCGGTAGGGCTCGGCCGCGCTCTCGAACCCACCTTAGTCGGTTCTTAAGCCTGGGGCTGGTCACGGTCCTCCGTGCACCCGTCGGATACGCAAGGCCATGTACGGTCGGCCCGGCAGCTTGACCCGAGGTCGGTTAACGGCGCGGAAGGTGTAAGAATCCGCCCGTTGAACGATGAACTCGCCCTTCACAGGCCGAATCGTCATGTTCCAGGTGTCAATGATCTCGACGCGAAACCGCATCCCGTCTTCGAGACCGTCGTCCGGAAGGCGGAACTCCCATTCCCGCACCGGCTCCTTGCCGAAGTAGAGCAGGTAGTACTCGCCGTACTTGCCGGCGAGGTTCATCACGTAGTAGTGGTCGAGGGGTTCCAGGCCTTCCTGGGGTCCAGATTCCACGATCTGGCGCAAGAAGGCGATGCGGGGAGGACTTTGGCCGTGCAGGGAGCCTCCCTCCGAGGTCCACTCGATGCCGGTGCCGGTGTCGATCGTCTCCCCATGGCTGGCGTAGGTGCCCCCAATGTACGCCAGCCAGAAGCGGTACACCATCTCTTCGCCCGAAAGCTGTCCCCAACGACGGCTGATGTTCCCTTCGTAATTGATCTCGTCGTTGACGATGGGTTTGCCGTAGATATCGCGCACGAGGGCAGCGGCGCCGAAGCTGCGGCACACGTTGTAATACTGGAGCGCGACGTGGGTGACCCAGGGCTTCCGGTAGTCGTAGAGCTGGTCGGCGTTGTGGATGGACCGCAGGTGACCGTAGGGATCGCGAGCGGCAAGAAGCTGGAAATAGCGGTCCCAATCCTCCTCCCTCAGGTGTCGGATGAAGCTCTGTTCATTGGCCAGGCACCACCACACGTTGCGATAGGCGGCCAGCCGCGCCACGACATACCGGATGAAGCGCTGGTTGGTCTCGTCGTCCATGGTGTCGAAGCCGAACCTGCCGTGGTCGTAGGGGCGGAAGAGAATCAGATCGGCCTCGATGCCCAGGTCCCGGAGCCGGCTCACGCCCCACTCGATCCGCCGGAAGAACTCCGGATCGAAGCGGGAAAAGTCCCAGCCGTCCGGAGGTGTCCCTTCGAAGGGGAAGTGGTCCAGGCGCCGCGGCCCTCGGAGGTAGTCTTCGCTGTAGGCAGGAAGCACGAGGAAGCGGACCTTGTTGAAAGGCGAATGGGCCAGCGTGCTCAGCGTCTGCAGACGAAGCGACTCGGGCTCAAAGAGCCAGCCGTAGCAGGTGGTTCCGAAGGGGTAGAAGGGGGTGCCATCGGCGTAGGCGAAGTGGAAGCGGTTGCGCACCCGCACCGGACCGTGATTTCCAGGCGAAGGCGGGGTGCAAAGAAACTGGCCGCGGTGACCGTGGAGCTCCCGGCGGTTGCTCACGGTCTCGTACTCCCAGAGCCCCTCTGAGTCCGGCATGAAGCGGATCCGGTACACGCCCCCACCGTCGTAGAAGCCGTCCACCCGGAACTCTCGCTGGCCCTGACGGAAGATGCCCTGCAGCACAACGCCGATAAACGGATTCCCCGTCTCCGGACCAGAAAGCGCCACCTCGAAAATGTCCCACTTCTCTACGGCAGACGGCTGGGAGCCAGCCAGAACAGCCTGGCTCCAGCAGACAAGGACGATGAGCTTCAAGAATTGCCGCGCCATGGCAGACCTCCCGGCAGCGCTCTTGCGCCCTGCGCTCCTCGCCAGAGCCCGGAGGCTGATTCCTCGGCTCAGCGTGGACTTCCCAGGCGCGCCACTTTGTAGACGTAGTTTTGCCGGCCCAGGCGCACACGCACGAGGTAGACCCCCGCTCCCAGCGGTAGGCCATAGTCATCGGTGCCGTCCCAGTGCAGGGGACGGCCCGTAAGCCAGATTCCATCGTAGAGGAGACGGACACAGCGCCCCCGCACGTCGTAGATCTCCACCCGCAGCGGCGGCGTAGGTGAGGGCTCCGGAGAAGGTTCGCCCACCATCAGACGCAGATCCGTGCGAAAGGGATTCGGGTACGGGGGCTGGAGGGCAAAGGTGCGCGGCGGTTCCGGTGAAGGAGGCGCCACGGTGGCAAGCGCGCGCTGCACATCCAGCTTGCCGTAACCCCACTGCTCGTTAGGCACCTGTCCAGTGAACAAGTCCCGGCGCGCACTGGCCGTGAGGAGCGCTTTGACCTGGTAGGCGTCGAGAGTGGGACGGCGCTGCAACAACAGGGCCACCGCCCCTGCCACGTGCGGGGCCGCCATACTCGTCCCCTGCGAGACGCCGTGCCGTCCGTCCTGCAGAAGAAGCCCGTTCGGGAACGAGGGATTGCGGCTGTTGAACATTGAATACGTGCTGCCCGGGAGGGCGTCCTGCGAGAGGGAAGAAGCTACGACCTCTCCGGGCGCGCAGATCTCCGGTTTCAGACGCCCGTCACGCGTCGGGCCTGGACTGGAAAAGAGGCTGAAGTCGCCAAGCTGCCGGTTGCGCAGGGACGTGCTCTGCAAGTGATGGCCGTCGAGGTCGGTCCATTCCTTCTTGGTGACGTAAGCTCCCACAGTGATCACGTTGCGCGCCGTGCCGGGCACGCTGACCTTAATTGTGGAGTCCAGATGGTCGAGCAGGGCTGCGGCCATGGAGCTTCCGGCCAACCAGGCGTCGAAATGCCCCACGCTGCCTTCCAAGCGGATCGTCCAGACCCCCTTTTTCGGAGGCCGATCCTCCTGGTAGTCGTACACCTGTACCAGAAGGCAGCGTTCACCGTTGCGAGGGTCGGGCCCAGCCGAAGCGTTGTCAATCCATACGAAGCCCTCAGCCGAGTTCTCCCAACGGCGGTAACCGGTGCGAACGGGCCCCACCACCTTTCCCGAGGGCGAAGTGACGGTAACGGTGAGAGGTGTCGAGTACCATACCTCGAAGGACGCGTAATCGTTGCTCTTCCCTTCCTGCGGCTGGTAGTCGGAGATCTCCAGGCGAATGTCGAAACGGGATGTCCCGGGGGTGAAGGAGCCGCTGGCGTGGATGGGATCCTCACGGTC
>JAPDPT010000087.1 GCA_034506315.1 candidate division KSB1 bacterium
GGCCCGATGGTGGGCTTCGGAATTAGCCTGGCGATCTGCTTTTTCTACTTCGGGCTGACGCGGGTGGGGCTTTCCCTGGGCCACAATTTGCGGATCCAGCCCTGGCTCGGCGCGTGGATGGGCAATCTCCTCTTCGGGATCGCGGCTGTCCCGCTTCTGATCCGCGCAGAGCGTCACTGAGGGCTCCGACCACGCTGTCCACATTACTTGGGAGGGGGAAGCTTCTCGCTCCTTCCGCTGGACGCCGCTCGACGTTGCTTTCGTCGATGGACGGCAAGGGATGCCGCAAGGGCCCCGCCGAGTAGAAGGCTCTCGCGCATCACCGCAAGGAAATTGTGGCGGGAGAAAAGGCTGACCCAGAAGAGCGACGGATCGGCCGCGCGGCGCACATCCAGAAAGAGAGGAAGCGGGCTGAGCACGTACGCGCCGTGGAGGGGCCAAAAGAGGGGGATGCCGAAGGGCGGACGGGTGTCTACGGCAAGCATGTCCAGGACCAGGTGACTCCCGTAGGCGAGTGCGGCGAGGGTCACCAGAGGTCGAACGGGGGAGTGTCTCCACCGGGCAACGGCGGCCACCACTGCCACGACGACCACCAGCGCCCCCAGGCTGTGCGTGATCCCATGGTGGAAGCGATTGGCGTTCTGAACGAGAAGGCCGGGCAGGAAGTCCAGATCGGGTAAGTTGGCCACGAACACAGCCAGGACAAGCCAGCTGCCCCGAAGGGTCTTCCCTGTGGCCATCCAGCTGATCGTACCTGCCAGGCTGTGCGCAATCGGCGAGGGCATGCTACAATCTCCCCGAAACCGTCACCGCCGCCAGAAATCCCTCGTGAAGAGGACCAGTACAGTGTAGATCTCCAATCGGCCCAGAACCATGAGGAAGCTGAGAAGCCATTTCCCCAGGGCCGGAAGTTGGGCATAGTTGTCCGTCGGTCCCACACAACCCAGTCCCGGCCCTACATTGCCGAGGGTGGCTGCCACGGAGGAGACGGCACTGATCAGATCCAACCCCATGAGGGACATGAGGAGTGTGCCCAGACTGAAGACAAGCAGGTAGAGAAAGGTGAAGCCGAGTATGTTCAGGATGAGGTCGGAGGAAACACGCTGTCCGTCCAGGCGGACCGGTACCACGGCGCGGCTGTGGAGGAGCTTACGCATCTCGGCTATGCCCTGCTTGAGAAGGACCAGCACCCGCATCATCTTGACGCTGCCGCCCGTGGAGCCTGCGCAACCCCCGAAGAACATCAGCAGAAGCAGGAGGAATTGAGCAGCAGGAGGCCATTGCTCGAAGTCAGCGGTGACGAAACCAGTGGTTGTGGTGATGGACGCGGACTGGAAGAAGACGTCGCGCAAGTCGTCGGCCAGGCTGGAATGGCTTTGCCAGGCAGGGTCGAGGATGCGCATGGCAAGCAACAAGAGGGCGCTTCCCACGATTACGACCAGGTAGAAACGGAACTCCTCGCTCTTCCAATAGCACGACGGCTTTCCCTGCAGAGCGCGGTAATGGAGGGCAAAGTTAGAGCCTGCCAGAAGCATGAACACAATGATGATCCACTGGACGGCTGGGCCGAAGTAGGCAATGGACCGGTTATGAGTGGAGAAGCCCCCGGTGGCCATGGTCCCGAACGTGTGGCACAGGGCGTCAAAAAGGTCCATTCCGGCGAGCATCAGGGCGACCGTCTCGGCCGCGCTGAGGCCGGCGTAGAGCAGCCAGAGGAGCTTGGCGGTCTGGCTGATGCGCGGCGCCAGTTTCTCGGGCACAGGTCCCGGAATCTCCGCCTTATAGAGCTGCATTCCTCCTACGCCCATCACGGGGAGCAAGGCGAGGGAGAGCACGATGATCCCCATTCCACCGAGCCAATGGGTGAGGCTGCGCCAGAAAAGAATGCCCTTCGGGACGGACTCGATATCGTTCAGGACGCTGGCACCGGTGGTGGTGAAGCCGGAAACGGTTTCAAAGAAGGCGTCGGTAAAGCTGGGCAGGGTACCTGTCAGCACGAAGGGCAGGCAGCCGAACAATCCACACGCAAGCCAGCCCAGGGTCACGATGGCAAAGCTCTCGTGGATCGCCAGCTCTTCTGGCTTGGGATTGGTCAGAACGAGGGCAAGGCCCACGGCCGCGCTGATCGAGAAGGAGATCAGGATGCCCGAGCTGCTGCCATCCTGGTAGTACACGCTCCAGGCAAGGGGGAACAGCATGGCGGCCGCCATGAAAAGCAGCACCAGGCCGAGGGAGAACAGGACAGAGGACAAGCGCACGGATGCTCCCTTCGGAGTCAGGTCAGGAGTTTTTCAACCTTGGGCACAGCCTCCGGAAGGCAGAACACAACAACCCTCGCCCCGGGCGCGATCTGGGTGTCCCCGACGGGAATCACAACCTGGTCGCCATAGGTCACGGCTCCGAGAAGGGCCCCCTGTGGGAAGGCCAGGGTCCGCAAGGGCTTATGGGTGATCTCCGCGTCACTGCCCACCACAAACTCGAGCGCTTCGGCGTCGAGGCTGGGGAGGCGGGCGGCCGAGAGGAGCTCCGCTTTACTTACCAGGCGCATGATGGTGTTGGCTGCAATGGTGTGAATGTTCACTGCCGCGTCCAGCCCGATGGGAGTCATCAGAGGGAGATACTCGGGGCGCCCGATCAGCGTAATGGTCTTCTGCACGCCGAGGTGTTTGGCCAGAAGGGAGGTGATGATGTTCGTCTCATCGTCTCCGGTTACGGCGATGAAGGCCTGGGTATCGGTAATGCCCTCCTGCGCAAGGACGTCAATGTCCCTGCCATCGGCTTGGATAACCATGGTCCTCCGCAGAGCGACGGCCGCCTCCTGGCTGAGGGTCGGCTGACTCTCGACCAGCTTTACGCGCATGGATTCGTCCTGCTCCAGAAGGGTCGCAAGATTCCGGCCAAGCCTTCCGCCGCCCAGGATCATTACCCGGCTGATCTTCTCCTCTTTCTTGCCCGCGGCCAAGACCAGGGCACGTACATCTTCCGTGCGCGCCACCACGAAGACTTCGTCTCCCCGCAGGATGCGCGTTTGCCCCGAGGGGATAATGGTCTTGGCGGCACGAAGAATGGCCACCAGACGGAACGGCGGAAGCTTGGGGTCGTTGGAAATCTCCTCCAGCGTGCGATTCAGCCAGGGAGAGGTGGCGTCCAACTTGATGCCGACAAGCTGCACGCGGCCGTCTGAGAACTCCACGACCTCGCTTGCTGCCGAACGTCGCAATAGGCGGACAATCTCCTGGGCGGTTTCCCACTCCGGGTGAATCGCCACGTCCACGCCGAATTCCGACCAAATGGGAATCCCATTCCGTTCCCAATAGGTCTCCCGCAGTCGCGCAATGACCTTCTTCGCGCCCAGTTTTTTCGCAAGGAGGGAGACCACAAGGTTGGTCTCATCGGAGCCCGTAACGGTACACACCAGATCGGCCGCCCGAACCCCCGCCTCCAGAAGGAGGCTCGGATCGGTGCCGTTACCTTGCAGGACCAAGCCGTCGACATGTTCCTGGAGGGCCCGGCACCGTTCCGGATCGGAGTCGATGGCCGCCACGTCGTGGCCGCGTTGCGCCAGCAGTCGCGAAAGGTGACTCCCCTCTTCTCCCAACCCGACCACCAGGCACCGCATGGGGTCTCTCCTCTCCGTCCGAACAGACAAGACGGATCGTGACTTCCGCCCCTCCCACGGGGCGCACACCGTGCAAACCTGTCCACCTCTGCCAGGTCCTCAAGTAAGGTGAGGGCCCGTCGAAACACGCTAAGAATAGCCAAGCCAAAGCAAAAACGCAACGGCATTGCCGGGAGGGTGACGGCTGGAGAGAAAACCCCACAAGCCAATTGCCTTGCCCGGCAGAGGATAGAGGCCACCCGGTCCTCAAACCTGCAGGTGTTGCGATCCGGGGGCTTGTTTGGCCGCGACCACGAGGTAAAGGCCAGGCCGGTCGACGTAGCCCAGCATCGACAGATGGCAATTCCGTAGCCACCGAACGAGCACGGCCTGAGGAGGGAGAATGTCCTGGCTTACCGGAGGCCCCACACGGCGGTGAAGAAGGCGGAGCTCACTTCGGCTGGCGGGGTGGGCAATCACCAGCCGACCGCCCGGGCGGAGGGCATCGGCGATGGCCCGCAGGGCCTCTTCCTTGTGGCGGAAGTGGGCAAAGGCGGCGTGGACCACTACGACATCGAGAGTGGCGGGTGCAAACGGGAGCGCGTGGGCGTCGGCTTGGCACAGGGGGATCGCATCGGAGCAGCTTCGGCGGCGGCCTTCCTTCAACATGTCCCTGGAGAGGTCGGCGGCGATTACCGAGGTTTCCCCATTGGTAAGGCGCTTGATGGCGCGCGCCAGCCACCCTGTGCCACACCCGAGGTCCAGCACTCGCATTCCGGGCGTTAGGTGGAGCACGCCCAGAATTGCCTGCAGGTTGTCACAACGTTGTGCGGTATCTTGCCAATCAGGAGCCAGGGCGTCGAAAAACGCTTGTCGCGGGTCCAGCCCGGCCACCTCAGACCTCCAGGAAGCGAGACAGGCGAGGCAAGAGGGCGGGTACGAGGACGACCATCAGAACAATCCCGGGTAGCCCGTAGGCCACAGCGGCAAGGCCCGTCCAGTGGGATGGTAGACCCAGCGCCGGGGCTACAGCCAATGCGATAAGCAACAGCAGCAACCGGTTCACGGCGAAGGCCAGAAGCAGGGCGAGCGTGGGCTGGATGCCAAGCCTGTACAGCAGAGCGATGAGCCCCGCGAATACCCCCAGTTCCACGGAGAGCACGGGGGCTACAGGCGGCATCAGCGACGGCATTCCGGTTACGAAGGAGGACAGGAGAGGGGTAAATACGCCGACCGCGACAGCTACCCAGGGGCGTAGGGCAAAGCTTCCCACTGCCAGCGGCAGGAACATCGGAAGGAAGACCGGTCCCACACCTGCGGCGTGGAAAAGGATGGGCAAAAGGACCCCCGCTGCGGTCACGATGGCGCCCAGGGCAAGCTGGCGATACCTGTCGCTCCTCCGCTTTCGCGGATCCGGGGGCCTTGGGTTTTGTTGGGGCTCAGGCATCACAGAGCGGTCACGAGCTCCAGCGACACACTTCGCCCTGGCATGGGGTAGCCGAGCATGAGCTGATAATCGGTGTCCAGCGCGTTCTGCACTCTCACCACAATCTGCGAGTGTGGAAGGTTGTAGCCCAGTGTGAAGTCCAGAACCGTGTGATCCGGTAATCTCTGCCTGTGTCGGTCTTCTCCGTAGAGCTCTTCGACGCGATTAAGGCTTGCTGCCAGGTCCCACCGGTGCCAGGAGGCCGTCCCGGAGGCTCCGTAGCGGCGCTTGGGGGAATATCGGGTCTCCTCCCCTGGATTGAGGAGCGAGCCGAACAGGCGGAGGCTACCCACCGAGCCCACCCGCCAGGTGAGGTCCCATTCGAGACCCTTGTGCACGAAGGAGCCCGAATTGGTGAGGCGTAGATTCGGATAGCGGCCCTCCACTCGAATGAGATTGCTTCCCTCAGCCCAGAAGCCGCTCAGATCGAGAAGGAGACGGGAGAGGGGTTGCGCGTGCAGCCCAATCTCGTAATTCCAGAGGCGTTCCGGCCGCAGGTTGGGCGTCGGAGCGGGAAACAGGTACAGCTCCCGGATGGTGGGGCTGCGGAATCCCTTGCCCACGTTGAAGCGCAGGCTGAGCCTGCTCCGGGGCTCCCAGACAAGCCCCAGCTTCGGAACCCACTCATTGCCGAACAGTTGGTGATGTTCGAGCCGTAAGCCTCCGGAGACGATCAACCACGGGGCAAGGATATGGCGGAGGTGGAGGTAGGGAGCCCATTGCGCCACGTAATGGCGGCCGAAGTCGCGGCCGCTCTTGCGGTTGACGGCGTGACCACCGTAGCGCAGAAAATCTGCCCCAAGGGTGGCGACGCTGCCCACCAGGGGCTTGGCCGTGAGGTAGGTGCTGAGCCCGTAGGTCCGGTCGATCGAGTGCCAGCCGTCGTAGATGTCGTGACGACCGTAGTTCACAAAGGCGCGCGCGGTGGCGGTTCCCAGCCTTGTCTTGCCTTGCACCTGAAAATCGCCACCGGCGCGTAGCACATCAACCCAGTGGTCTTGATAAGGGCGAGAGACGGGGCCAGGGTCGTAAGCGCGGAAATCGGCCACGCGACCACTGGCCAACAGCTCCAAGCGGGGGTCAGGGCGGTAGGCGAGGCGCGCCGTGTAGTTGTCACCCCTGAATTCCGAGTTCGGTCGGTGGCCGTCCGTGTGCTTGTCCGTGGCCGTGAGGTAGTAATCCCATCGGCCGAAATGGGCTCCGTGGCGGAGGGAGGCAAGGCGGGTGTCCCAGCTTCCGCTGCGGAGCTTGATCTGCGTCTCCGAACCAGGCTGCGTGAGCTTTCGGGGGATGACGTTTATCACGCCCCCCATGGCGTTGCTGCCGTAGAGGACGGAGGCCGGTCCCCGGACCACCTCAATGCGCTCGGCGGATTCGAGGTCGTAGGCATCCGGCAGGGGATGCCCCATCAGCCCCATCAGATCAGGTCTCCCGTCGATGAGCATCAGGACCTCTGTGTTCGGTGCGCCGCCGATCCCCCGAATGGTGATTCCACCCGCTGCGTCGGACCCCACGCCAAATCCCAGAACTCCGCGCTGCGTGAGGTAGACTCCCGGCGTGGCCTGGGCTAAGGCCTCGTGAACAGTGCTGGCTCCGAGGAAGCGGGGCACGGCGGCCGGGAGTACGGTGACCGTGGCGTCGACCTCCCGCTGGGGACCTTCCAGGCGGTTCGCCGTCACCACGATCGGACGGAAGTAGTATTTCACAGAGTCGCGCTGGGTGTCGGCGGCCATGGCGGCAACCCACCCCAGGGCCAAAACCAGACCCCCCATTGCTCGTGCGAGCAGTTGCCCTCTCCGCATTACGTCCTCCCTATGGCAGGATTCCTCGGTCATGCGATGGTCGCTCCCGTGGAGGTGATGGTCAGCTTGCCGTGCTTTACCCCTTTCTGGCTGATCAGCACGTCGGCCAGGCTCTGGACCAAGCGTGCCGGTCCGCGAACAGCCAGCACCTCCAGGCAATTGTCCTCGTCCAGATGCACGTGGAGGGTGGAGAGCACGAAGTCGTGATGTTCGTGTTGCAGCTCCAATAGCTTTTCGCTCAGCTCCCGCTTGCGATGGTGGTACACGAGAGTAATGGTGCCCACGACCTCGGCGTCGGCCGTTTCCCAATCCCTCTGGACCAACGCATCGCGCACCAGGTCACGGATCGCTTCGGAGCGATTGGAGTAACCCTTCTGTTCAATCAGCTCATCGAACCGTCTCAACAGCTCCTCATCCATGGAAATTCCAAAGCGAACCAGGTTCCCCATGACGCCTCCCGTGCCACGTTTTTGCGAAATGTAGCACAATCCTCCCCCCAATGCAATCCCTTTCTTGACCCGACGGCTCTTTTTCTTAGCGGAGTGGGAAAGGCAAATGGCAGCCCATTGGCGCAACCCCCAAGGAAGGAAATCAGGCTTTTCACCGACCGGAGCTCAGGATGGTGGGCCCATCTACCGTAAGAGGGTTACGGTGGCGTGCAGGACGGTGTCGTCGATCTGGCAGCGGATAAGGTAAAGGCCGGGCGGCAGCGGCTTGCCCTCGCTGTCTCGCCCGTCCCAGGTGACGCCTCGGGGCCCAGGCGAGAGACGGGCCACCTTCCGCCCTC
>JAPDPT010000088.1 GCA_034506315.1 candidate division KSB1 bacterium
GGACGTAGGCCCGGCCTACGGCTGCGAAATGGGTAGTCTCGGCCTCAGCGCTCCAAATGAACCATCCCTCGGGCCCGAAGTCTCCCGGCGACACCCTGTTGACCATGTCCGTGTCCCCTATCGTCCGGTCTCAGCCGAGACGAAGATACATCGGGAGAAGCTTGCTTCCAAGATTTGCACCCGGACCAGCCTCGCGATGGGAAGCCAAGATGCGGAAGGCACTGAGCTATGGGGTCGCGCCGGGCTTGCGGGGACGCTCGCGCTACTTGTTCCTGTCCCTTCCTGTTGCCCTTTGGGAAACCCTGCGCAGTTTGTACATTAGGTGGCCTGGACTAAGGAGGGATCAGTGCCGCGACGAGTTTGGCGAGGGGCTGGAGTTGGTGTTGCCATTGTCCTGCTCCTGATTTCCCGGAGTCTCGGAGCCGGTCCGGGCGGGACGCGTCAGGTTGCCCCCGGGCTCCGATACCGCTGGTGGGTCGATCCGGCCGGCCCCTGGGCGATTCACGTGCTTGAGGTGGACTTGCGGCACGAGGTCTCCCTGGTCACCGCGAAGGCCCTGGATCTGATCAACGGTCGGGAGACCGTACGCTCGATTGCCGAGAGAGCGAGGCGCTCCGGACTGCGGGTTTTGGCTGCCGTGAACGGCGACTTTTTCACGGAAAGTGGGGAGCCGGTGGGGATCCAGATCTGCCGGGGGATTCCGCTGCGAAATCCAACGCATCGCAGCGCCCTCGTAATCACGGAGGCCCGGAAGGCTTTTATCACCCCACTTGCGGTGCGGATGGTTCTGGTGAACCGACGGGGGGACAGTCTCCAAATCTCTCGGCTGAACCACCGTCCCCTGACCGATGAGCTTTCCCTCTTCAACCGCTTCGCGGGAGGGGAGTTGATCTTTCACCGTCCGGTGGCGGCCTTGCGATGTATCCTTGTGGATTCATTGAGGGTGGGTACGGCAGCTCGGTTGGTGAGCGTCGACCTGGACTCCAGTGCCGAGACGGTAGTGTTCGGCGGAAAGCAGCTGCTTTTCGCGGCCCGGGGTAAGGCGAAAAGGCAGCTGGTTTCCCTGTTTCCTCCGGGCGACACCTTTCGTGCTGTGATCCAGCTACGCCCGGATCTGGGTTCGCCAGTAGTGGAAGCCATCGGCGGACTCCCGCGCCTGGTGCGAGACGGAAGGGTTTCCATCGAGGTGGAACGCGAAGGGGGTAGCGGGTTCCGAGACATACGGCATCCTCGTACAGCCGTTGGGGTCTCGCAAGATGGGTACAGGGTCTTCCTTGTGGTCGTCGACGGTCGGCAGGAAGGATACAGTGTCGGGATGACCCTTGGAGAACTTGCCGAGCTGACCATCCGGCTAGGCTGTTACGACGCGCTTAATCTCGATGGGGGTGGCTCTTCGACCATGCTAGTGGACGGGAAGGTGGTGAATCGGCCTTCGGATCCCGTGGGGGAGCGCCCGGTGGCGAACGCGCTCCTGGTGGTGGCCAGGCCGTAACACTCTGGAAAAGACGGGGATGGCTCGTGCCGTTGTCGCTTGACATTGAGAGGGGCTTTTTCTAATATGCCAGGGCTATGAGGGAACCGCACACGCGAGAGAGAACCCGCAGGGTTTGGGTGGGCAAAGTCCCAGTGGGGGGCGGCGCGCCGGTCACCGTGCAATCGATGACCAGCACCAAGACCGAGGATGTGGATGCGACAGTAGCGCAGATTCGCCAGTTGCGCGCGGCGGGCTGCGACATTGTGCGCGTAGCGGTGCCCAACCGCAAGGCAGTGGAGGCGCTGCCGCAGATCCGAGAGCAGACCGGAATGCCGGTGGTCGCCGATATCCACTTCGACTATCGCCTGGCCTTGGCCGCCATCGACGCAGGGGCCGATAAGATCCGGATCAATCCAGGCAATATCGGCGAAAAGGGCAGAGTGCGGGCTGTTCTCGAACGCGCGGCCGAACGCCAGATCCCGGTCCGGATCGGGGTCAACGCAGGGTCCCTTGAAAAGGACCTGCTTGCCAAGTACGGTAGTGCCACAGCGGAGGCTATGGTGGCCAGCGCGCTTCGGCACGTGGAACTGTGCGAGGCGCTTGGCTTTCGCGACCTCGTCCTGTCCCTCAAGGCTTCGGACGTACGGACCACGGTCCAGGCGTACCGGCACATAGCCCGCGAAGTCAATTACCCGCTCCACCTCGGGATCACCGAGGCGGGCACCCTGCGCTCCGGCGCCATCCGATCCGCGGTGGGCCTGGGAATCCTCCTGGCAGAGGGGATTGGCGATACGATTCGCGTCTCGCTGACGGCGGACCCTACGGAGGAGGTGCGAGTCGGGATCGAAATTCTGCGCGCCTTAGGGCTTCGCTCCGTGGGGGTGACGGTGATCTCGTGCCCGACCTGTGGTCGAGCGGAGGTGGATTTGATCCCCATTGCGGAGGAGGTCGAGCGGAGGTTAGCGGGTCTGACCGCCCCAATCCATGTGGCCGTGATGGGGTGCGCGGTGAACGGGCCGGGCGAGGCCAGAGCTGCGGACGTAGGGATCGCCTGCGGACGCGGGGCGGGCCTCCTTTTCGTGCGCGGCGAGGTGATCCGCAAGGTGCCGGAGTCCGAAATGGTCGACGCGCTGGTAGATGAGGTTCTGCGTCTGGCCTCGGAGTTCGAAAAGGGTCGGGAGGTTTCTCCGGAGGTCGCCGTCGAGGCACCACCGGAGGTGAGCCGGTAGCGTTCGAGACGAATCGGCCGCTGGGGGATCGGGCGAGGAGGTCACGGGACGAACGAAGAGGTCTCTATGTGGCAAGACAGTACGGTCCTAATCCTCGGGGGAGCGGGACTTGTGGGGGCTCAGGTGGCCCGGGAAATCGCCCGCGAACTGAAACCCCGCCTGATCGTGATCGCTTCCTTGTACCAGCGTGAGGTCCGCGAGGTCCTCCGCGAGCTTCGCCGCGAGTTCCCCAACGTAACGTTCGATGGCTGCTGGGGGGACGTCTTCGTCCGGAAGGAATTCTGCGAGAAGGACCGGAGTGAGATTCTGGAGTCCCTCCAGAAAAGCCGGATGCTGTTTCAGGACGTGTTCGGCGACAAAGCAGAGGCCTATCGCCATTCCACTCTGGTGGACATTATTCTCCGCTATCGCCCGGCGATCATCGTCGACTCCATCAATACAGCCACAGCCATCAGCTACCAGGATGTCTACACTAGCTCCATTGAGGTGGACAAGATCCTCGCGCAGATGGCTTTGCCGCGTCCCGAAAGCGATCAGGCACGAGCCCTCGGCAAGGTCAGCATCAAGAAGCTGGAGCACCTGCTGGTGAGTCAGTCGATTCCCCAGCTCATCCGTCACGTGCAACTTCTCTGGGATGCGATGGTCGAGGCCGGGGTCAAGATCTACCTGAAGATCGGGACGACGGGTACCGGAGGGATGGGACTGAACATCCCTTACACCCATAGCGAGGATAAGCCGAGCGCCAAGCTAATGACCAAGACGGCGGTGGCCTTTGCTCACACCGGCTTGCTTTTCCTGATGGCTCGGACGCCGGGCGGCCCCATCGTCAAGGAGATCAAGCCGGGGGCCATGATCGGCTACCGGAAGATCGAGTTCCGCACCGTGCGCCGAGGGAATAAGCCTGTTCCTCTGTACCGGAGCAAGACCGTGGATCTTGGGGAGCAGCTGGATCTCGCCTTCCAGCCTGATTACGAAGTCAAGGGCGAGCTCATGGCAGCTGGAGTGGACACGGGCGAGAACGGCTTTTTCACCCTGGGCGAGTTCGAAGCGATTACGGCTCTCTACCAGATGGAGTTTGTGACGCCTGAGGAGATCGCCCAGACCGTGGTGCTCGAGATTCTCGGACACAACACCGGCAAGGACGTGATTGCAGCCATCGACGGTGCGGTGATGAATCCGAGCTACCGGGCGGGCATCCTGCGGCAGCCTGTCCTGGAGGAACTGCGGGCCCTGGAAAAGAAGACCGGCACCTGGAGTGTGGCGCTTGGCCAGCTCGGGCCGCCGGAGCTCAGTAAACTCCTGTATGAAGCTCATCTCCTGCGCCTGAAGTACGGCACCCTGGAGCGCGTACTTGCGGAAACCCCCGAGCGAATCTCCCAGGCGATCTACAACTATCTCCGACGCAGCGATCTCCGCGACACCATTGTTTCCATCGGCGTGCCCATCCTTACCCCGGATGGCAAGAGGCTGATTCGCGGCCCCAAGCTCAACATCCCGGAGTACCAGGGTCAGTGGGTTCTCCCCGTTACGCCTGAAGCCGTCGATCGCTGGGCCAAGAAGGGCTGGGTCGACCTGCGGCCCAGCAACTTCGAGCTCTGGCAACAGCGTTTCCGGCAGATGCTACGTTCGGCTGCAGGCCTGCCCACAGAGGGCTCGGCCGCCATTCGCCGCTCTTCCTATCTCTACGACGAAATCCGCATCGGAGAGGTGGTCGCCTGGATCTTCAACAACGACCCGACGATCCGCGGCTACCGGGTGAAGGCCCTGTAGAGGCGGCGAACCCGGCGCCGCGCGTAGCCTGGGACTCCGAGAGGCGAAAGGGGAGGGCCGGCTTCTGCCGGGCAGGTCAGGGAACGAACGAAGGAGGGCCCGGAACGAGAGCCTGAAGGGAGATGGTCGGAAGCAATGCGAAGGCTGGTCGAGTGTGTCCCGAACTTCAGTGAGGGCCGGAACCAGGCCACCATCGACGCCATTGCCCGGGCGATCCGCGAGGTGGATGGGGTCATGCTCCTGGACATCGATCCTGGCCGGGCCACGAACCGAACCGTTTACACCTTCGTCGGGGAGCCGGAAGCTGTTTTGGAGGCCGCGTTCCGCGCCATCTCTACGGCCGCCGAGCTTATTGACATGAGCAAACACAGGGGTGAACACCCCCGGATCGGGGCGACCGACGTGTGCCCTTTTGTGCCGGTCGCCGGCGTCACGATGGAGGAATGTGTGGAACTCGCCCACCGGCTGGGTCGCCGCGTGGGTGAGGAACTGCGCATCCCCGTCTACCTGTACGAGGAGGCGGCCACTCGGCCCGACCGCAAGAGCCTCGCCGAGATCCGGCGCGGAGAATACGAAGGCCTGCGGGAAAAGCTCCGGGACCCCCAGTGGAGACCCGATTACGGACCTGCCGAATTCAACCCCAAAACGGGAGCCACCGTAATCGGAGCGCGGGAGTTTTTGATCGCCTACAACGTGAACCTGAATACGCGCGACAAGCGTCTGGCCCACGAGATTGCCCTTACCTTGCGTGAGACCGGCCGTGCCAAGAGGGATGCGGAGGGAAACATTCTGCGCGACCAAGCCGGAAACCCCATTCGCGAGCCTGGGCGCTTGAAGGCTGTCCGCGCCGTCGGCTGGTACATTGAAGAGTACGGATGCGCACAGGTCTCGATGAACCTTCTGAACTGGAAAATCACGCCTCCGCATCTGGCTTTCGAGGAGGTCTGCCGCGAGGCGGAGAGGCTTGGGCTGCGGGTCACGGGGAGCGAGATCGTCGGGATGATCCCGCTGGAGCCCATTCTGGAGGCAGGGCGCTATTTCCTCCGCAAGCAGGGGAAGTCGGCCGGGGTTCCGGAGGCGGAATTGATTCAGGTGGCAGTGCGCAGCCTGGGGCTCAACGATGTGGCTCCTTTCGAGCCGCAGCAGAAGATTCTGGAATACCGAATCCAGGAACCGGGGAGCTCCTTCCGCACCCTGCCTTTTCAACGCCTTGCCGATCTTGTCTCGATGGACAGCCCGACGCCTGGCGGAGGCAGTGTCGCTGCGCTGGCGGGGGCTCTGGCCGCCGCGCTCGGAGCCATGGTCGCCAATCTGACCGTGGGAAAGAAGGGCTATGAGACGCACTGGTCGGAAATGGATTCCCTGGCGGTCGAGGCTCAGGCGATCAAGGATCGTTTCCTTCAGCTGGCCGACGAGGATTCCCGCGCCTTTGATCGGGTGATGGCGGCATTTTCCCTGCCGAAAGGGAGCGACGAGGAAAGGAAGGCCCGCGTAGAGGCCATCGAGGAGGCAACTCGCGGAGCCGCTTCGGTGCCGCTTGAGGTCCTGAAAGAGACAAGGCGCCTCCTCCACCTTCTCAATCCTGTGGCCAGGTTCGGCAACGCGAACGCCGTAAGCGATGCCGGGGTAGCGGCCGCCATGGCCTTGGCCTGTGCGGAGGGAGCTTATTGGAACGTACTGATTAACCTGGGCAATCTTCAGGATCAGGAGTGGTCGGGGGAACGGCGACGCGAAGCTGAGGCGCTGCTGGAGGAGATCCGAGCCGCCTACGACGAAGCCCGCTCCCTGATCTCTTCCCGCCTGCTCCCTGAGTAGGAGTCGACGTGAGCATCCGTGCGCAGCGAGGGATTCCTGACTGGCGCAGGTGGCGCGACGAGGTGCGATACCTGCTAAGGATTCTGCCCGTCGCCACCTTGCTGGGACTCCTGATCTTCCCGCTGTTCCTGGGGGCCAGAAGATCCCGGGAAGGCGAGGGGGAGAAACGCCTGCCGGTGCGGATCTACCTGAGCTCCCAGGCCGATCGGGAGCGAGTGCGCCGGTTAGGTGTTGAGGACGTGGTTCGAGAGACGGACCAGTACCTCGACGCAAACGTGACTGGGCGGCAGCTTTTGACCTTACGCCAGGAAGGCCTCGAAGTCGCGTTTATTATCGAGATCGATACCGCCGGCACCGCAGTCCGCGACTGGCCGTCCGTCGAGGATCTGTACCAAAGGCTTGAACAGATCGCCCGGCAGCATCCTCAAATTTGCCGGATGATCGAAATCGGGCGGTCGGCCCGCTGGCAATTTCCCATTTGGGCGCTCAAGATCTCAGACAATGTCGCGCTCGAGGAGGACGAGCCGGCAGTCCTGATCAACGGCGGAATCCACGCCCGCGAGCCGCTGTCCATCGCCGCCTGCCTGCACGTAGCTGAGCAGCTCTGCGACGGCTACGGACGCGACCCCAAGGTGCAGCAGTGGGTGGAGGAGCTGCAGATCTACATCGTCCCCCTCCTCAACCCGGACGGGTACCACTATATCCAGAGCCAGAGGATCGGCTTCCCGTGGTGGCGAAAGAACCTCGCCGATAACGATGGCAATGGAGAGTTCCAGCGGGAAGTGGATGGCGTCGACCTGAACCGCAACTTCGCCTTCAACTGGGCAGCCGGGGGCAGCGACGAGCCCGGAAGCTGGTTCTACCGGGGCAAGAAGCCCTTCTCCGAGCCGGAATCACGTGCCCTGCGGGACCTGGCACTGCAGATCCGCCCTGTGGCTGGGATCTCGTACCACAGCCATGGCGAAGCTGTGCTCTTCCCCTGGGCCAATTACACCCGGCCCGTCGATCGAAAGCTCCTGGAACACATGGCGTTCCAGATGGCCAACCTGCTGGAGAAGCGGAGGGGCGGCGAGCCCTACGCGGTCATGCCCTTGAACGGCCGCGTGGGTCAGAGCTCCTGCTGGCTCTACGCAGCCCTTGGCTGTTTTGACTTTACGGTGGAGATTGGGGACGAGTATTTC
>JAPDPT010000089.1 GCA_034506315.1 candidate division KSB1 bacterium
GGCCGGCCCAAAGCGGCGGCAAGGTGCATCACCCCGGAATCGTTGCCGATCACAAGGGAGGCCTCCCCAAGGAGGGCAGGAACGTCTTCGAGCGGCGGATCGATCTGGGTTTGCACTCCCGGCACGTCCGGCAGCAGATGTGACGCCTCCCTCACTTCTGCCGGTCCGAGCAGCCAAAGCACCTTCCAGCCCTCCTGCAGCAGGCGGCTTGCCAGGCGACGGTAGCGAGACACGGGGAGGCGCTTGCGCGGACTTCCTGCGCCCGGGTGAATCACAGCCAGGGAAGGCGAGGAAGGAGCCTGCCGTGGATTGCCCACAGGGAAAGCGCACAGCATACTCTGCAGTTCGTCCCGGTCCATGCCTGTTAGATACTCCAGTTCGTGAGGCCCGCCCTCGTCGCGGGCCCGAGGCGCTTTCCACCGGATCTCCTGGATGCCCGCGTTCCGCAACTTCTGGTAGGCGTTCTCATCGTAGGGGAGCCAGACAATTGCTCTTCGCACACCGGCAAGCGCCGCCCTAAGGGATTCTGAGGGCTGTGACTCGGCGCTGAACAGCTCCCACCATACCCCTTCTCCGAAGTCGAAGAACCTGGACCCCGCTGTGAGGAAACCGCAAGTCTTAAGATAGGGCCGATCCCCAATGCAGTCCACTTGGCCTCCGAGCCAACCCGTCAGCTGCAGGAGCCGAACAGCCAGCATGCGCAGGACCGTATCGCCCAGTGCACCGGGGCAGAATACGATGTCTCTGTCCTCAGGGGGCTGCTCTACTTTCTCCATCGCCGGTCCGGAGGGTCTGGTAGATTCCCAAGAGCCGGAGGAATTCCGTGTGAGAGCGCAACTCCTTTAATACCTCTCCCACTTCTTCGGCGTCCGGGGCGTCGTAGTCCAGGTAGAAGACGTACCTCCAGTGGCGCTGCCGATCCGGTCGTGATTCAACCTTACTGAGGTTCAAAGAACGCGCGGCGAAGACCCCGAGAGCCCGGTAGAGAGCTCCAGGGACATCGGGCACCGAAAAGACAAGGGAGACTTTTGCAGGTCCTCGAGCGACCGGTCGTGGCTCTTTTCCCACGAGAAAGAAGCGCGTGGCATTCCCGAGGAGGTCCTGGATGTCCCAAACCAGGACTTCCAGGCCGTAGAGAATGGCCGCCCGCTGAGACGCGATGGCCCCGGTGTCGTGAAGCTTTTCCTCCGCAATCAGGCGGGCACTGCCGGCCGTATCGAGCTGAGGTACCGGCTCAAGTGCGTGCGCAGCCAGAAACCTCCGGCACTGCTCGAGCGCCTGCGGATGTGAGAATACGCGGCGGATCTGGCTCAGCTGCGTTCCGGGCAATGCCAGGAGGTTGTGTCGGATGGGATGCACACAGTCCGCCAGGATCCAGAGGGCATGCTCGACAAGGAGCTCATAGGTGCGGCCGACCGTCCCAGCGATCGAATTTTCGGCGGGGAGCAACGCCGCATCTACATCCCCTCGGAGGAGCGCTACCACGGCGTCGTCAAGCGTCGGAAAGCCGATCGCCTCCGCATCACGCCCCCAGTTGGCTAATAGTGCCTCCTCACTGTAGGCTCCTCGCTCTCCCTGAAAAGCCACACGCATCGGCTCCTCCGGTCTGACTCTTCCCGTGCACGTTTAGAATACGAATTTCGCTCGACGAGGACAAGCTCGCCGGAAACCACGGGCCCGAGGCGGTCTGCGGCACAAACGCCAGCGAGATCTGCCCATCCCTCGAAGGTCGCCCCTCGAAGCTGCAGTCGCCTGGAGAAAAGGCGGACCTTCCAAAACTCGCGGATATGGCCTAAAGTCGGAGGGCCTGCAGCCCAAGATGCTTGACTCCCAGCCGGTACTTACATAGATTGCGCCCGGTCTTGT
Organism: candidate division KSB1 bacterium; assembly: GCA_034506315.1. GTDB lineage: Bacteria > Zhuqueibacterota > Zhuqueibacteria > Oleimicrobiales > Geothermoviventaceae > Zestofontihabitans. The sequence continues at coordinate 1,867 of JAPDPT010000089.1, forward strand.
TACGATGGGCTGCCACCGGCCCGGAGGTGGCGGCAAGGGGTACAATCCTGAAACTCAGGAGGATAAGATGCGAAACAGGGCAAGACTGCTGCCATTAGCGACCGGAGTCCTCTGGACCATTGCTCTCGCCTTGATAGTTCCCTCCGTCTCCCTGTCCAAAGGATCACCGTGGAAACTGGCCCTCCATTCCGTCAGCTATGCCGGCGTCTGGCGGGGTCAGGCATACCTGGATATTGAACGCTTCCTGGAAACGGCCAAGCAGCTCGGCTTCGACGGTGTCATGATCATGGCTAAGGAACCCCACGTATCCCCTCTTACCTACGACGAAAAGGCGCGGGCCAGATTGAAAGCAAGACTTAACGATCTCGGTCTAGAGCTCTGCATCCTGGCTGGCTATACTGACTTCACCGGAGGCATCGACCGCGGCGGGATCCCGGTAGCCGAGATTCAGGCGGCGTACGTTGGCCAACTCGCCAAACTGGCGGCTGATCTCGGCACGGACAAGGTGCGTATCTTCACCGGCTACCTCCGCCCGGGTATCCCATACGACCAGCAGTACGGAACCGTGGTACGAGGGATCAAGCTGGCCGCGCGAGAGGCTGCCAAATACGGCGTTACCCTGGCCATTCAGAACCATCACGACATTGCCAATTATCATGAGGAGATGCTCTGGCTACTCCGGGAGGTCAACGAGCCCAACGTCAAGTTGGCGTTCGACGCCTGGACGCCGACCCTGCAGGGGCTTTCTTCCGAGGAACTGGCTGAGGCGGTGGCTAAAGTGGCCCCCTACATGGTCCACACCACTGTGGCCGACTACGTGCGCTTCCCCCGCTTCCAGTACGAGGCCCAGCTCACCAATTTTGTCCGCCTGGAGCCAGTGGTCCGGGCCGTTCCCATGGGAACAGGAATTGTAGATTACGGGACCTTTTTCCGCTCCCTCAAGAAGGCTGGCTACAAAGGGTGGGTGGCATACGAGATGTGCGAGGTCCTCGAAGGCGGTGGCAGCCTCGAGAACCTGGCGCGCACGGCCAGGCAGTTCTTGGAGTACATGAGAAACCTGGATCTCGAGTAAGCGCAGGATATGAGCCAAAGGAGGTGCCCAATGCGAAGGCGCGACTTCCTCTGCTCCGCTGCCGCAGCACTGGCCATGCCCCTTGGCTTCACTGCCCAGCCGCAGCCACAACGCCCAGAAGGGAAGGCGAAGGAAGAGCGTGGTCTGCACTTGGGGCTGGTGACCTACAACCTGGCCAAAGACTGGGACATTGACACCCTTATCCGAAACTGCTCGGAGGCGGGATTTGAGGGGGTGGAGCTGCGCACTACCCACGCCCACGGTGTAGAGAGTACCCTCACCAAGGCTCAGCGCGAGGAGGTGCGCAAGAAGTTCCAGGATTCCCCCGTCCGCCTGGTCGGACTCGGCACCATCTTTGAGTTCCATTCCCCCGACCCCCAGGAGGTTCGGCGCAATATCGAGGGGACCAAGGAATACGTTGTCCTGGCCCACGACGTTGGCGCCCTCGAAGTGAAGGTACGGCCGAACGGCCTACCCCCGGAAGTGCCAGAGGAGAAAACCCTCGAGCAGATCGGAAGAAGCTTGAAAGAATGCGGCGAATTTGCTCGCGACTACGGGATCAAGGTCTGCCTCGAAGTGCACGGAAAGGACACCAACCGTCTGCCCCGTATTCGCAAGATCCTCGACTACGCGGACTGCGAGAACGTCTGGATCACCTGGAACTCCAACCCCGAAGATCTCCTGGACGGCGGGCTCGAGGCTAACTTTCGGCTCGTGAAAGGCCGGATCGCAGTGGTCCACATGCGCGACCTCTACGACGAGGAATATCCCTACCGGCGTCTGTTTGAGCTTCTCAAGGAAAGCGGCTTTACGGGCTATTGCCTGGCGGAGATCGCCGGTAGCTCAGACCCGCTCCGGATCATGCGCTACTATCGCGGCCTCTTCCTCAGTCTCCAGGGCCTCCTGTGAACGGGGGCCGAGTCTCCAGCCAGCCTTTGCCCGCTTGACGCTTCTCGTGTGCCAAGGGCCGTGGTTTCCGTCCTTGGCAAGCGCGCGGGCCCAGAGAAATCGCCGCGGGGTGCCGTCCTGCGCTGGGCAGCTCCCCGCACGGGCGGCTCGCCGGTGCAGCGGCGCAAGAGTCCTGGGAGGGATCCTGTGACGACCGCCGAGCTTCCCATACGACCAACCCCGCACCGCCTCACCTCCCCTGGCCAAGTACGAAAAAGATTTGCAAAAGCTGGATGGTGTCGGTAAATTGGTAGCGTGAATGGCGTTCAGGTTTTCTTCGAACGGAGGGAGGAAACCGTGGAGAGCAAGACGAAGCAACCGAGCGCGTTCGTCAGGGGTCGTAGCGAGAGGTCTTCCGTCGCCTATGGGCCCGCCGGAGCAGTCCCGCCTTTCGACTTCGAGCATCTCCTGCCCCTCCCCGAGATCTTGCGGCGGAGTGCGCGCCTGTATCCGGACAAGCCAGCCATTCATGTCCGGCAAAAAGAAAACGTCATCCGCATAAGCTACCGGGAGCTGGACCATCTTGTGGACGCCCTTGCGGCAGGCCTGATCCGCTGGGGGGTACGTACCGATGACCGGATCGCCTTTCTGTCGGAGAACAGGCCGGAATGGATTGCGGTCTACTTTGGTGCTCAGAGGGCAGGAGCCATTTCGGTGCCCCTGGATCCTCAGCTTGGGGCTTCGGACCTGAGGCATCTCCTCATTCAATCCGAGTCGCGCCTTATTTTCACCTCGTCTCGGTTCCTGGACCTCGTTTCGGAAGCGGCACAGGGGGTCTCAACCCTTGAAGGGATTGTCCTGTTCGACCCTAACGGGGGCGAACCGAACGCCCTTCGTTTCCAGGATTTGGTCGACCGCGGGCGCTACGCAAACCTGCCCTTCCCTACGCGCGAGCTCGATGACCTGGCGGCGATCATCTTTACCTCAGGAACCACAGGGCTGGCCAAAGGGGTGATGCTCACGCACCGCAACCTCAGTTCCGACTGTGCCGCTTGCCTCGAGCTATTCCCGGTCACCGAACAGGACGTCTTCTACGCTCTCTTGCCGCTGCACCACACCTTCCCGGCCATGGCCTCGATGATCGTGCCGATTGCGGTCGGGGCCAGTATCACGATCGGTTCCAGTCTCAAGTCCAAAGACATTCTCGACGACATTTCCCGCACGGGGGTCACGATTTTCGCCGGTGTGCCGCTCCTCTTTGAGAAGATGATCGAGGGCATCCTGAAAGAGGTTCAGAAAAAGCCCCTCTTCACGCGGGCCATGTTCAAGACGATCCTCGGCATCTCCCGTCTCTCGTTCAAGGCTCTGCGTGTGCGCGCTGGGAGCGTGCTGTTCAAGAGCCTGCGGCAAAAGGCCGGCCTACAGTCGCTTCGCCTGATCGTCTCCGGAGGCGCTCCGATCAGCCCCGAGGTCATCGAAATGTACAATTACCTCGGCTTCCAGTTTGTCCAGGGCTACGGCCTGACGGAAACTTCGCCTGTTCTTTCCATGACTCCGCCGGATAAGCTTAAGGCACGCTCCGTTGGCCCGCCGGTACGCGGCGTGGAGGTTCGGATCGTCAACCCCGACGAGGACGGCGTGGGTGAGATCGTAGTCCGCGGCCCCATGGTCATGAAAGGCTACTACAAGAATCCCGTCGAGACCGCCAAGGTCCTCAAGAATGGCTGGTTCTACACCGGGGACCTGGGGTGGATCGACGAAGACGGGTTCATTTACATCGCCGGGCGAGCGAAGAACGTTATTGTGACCAAGGGTGGGAAGAACGTCTACCCGGAGGAACTGGAGGAAAAGCTCCTGAAGAGCCCCTATATTCAGGAAGTCCTGGTGGTGGGACGGCAGAATGAGAGGGGCGATGAGTACATCCACGCCATCGTCTACCCCAATCTGGAGGCGATGGATCAGCTCGCCAAGGAGAGAAACCAGCAGAGCTTGACCGAAGAGGAGATCGAAGAGGTCATTCGGCAGGAAATCCGCACCATCACGCGCGAGTGGCCGGCCTACAAGGCGATTCAGAGCTTCGAACTGATCCAGGAGGAGTTCCCGAAGACGTCCACGCGCAAGATCAAGCGCTACCTGTTCCAGCATCGCATCATCGGCGTCGGCGCCAAGCGCTAATCGGAGCCGAGCCGGCGTCAACGCTGCTACGCACGGGTGGCGAGAGCCGGGGGTGCAGGCATGGGAATCCCCCTCGGCGGCCAAAAGGAGAAGAAACGTTGCGCAATTTGTGGCTGTGAGGGCCTGCGTGTGGCGCAGGCCCTTCGCGTGTGCCGAAATTGTCTTCTTCGCCGGCCGTCCGAAGCCCTCCCCTTGGCTTTGGAAGCCCACCGCAGGTCGAGGCTGCGCTTCAACCTTCCCCCCGCGATACCCCCAGGAACCCGCTCGCCGAGCTCTCAGTGTCGAGGGTGCGCCAATCGTTGCGTGATTGCGCCCAGCGAGAGGGGGTTCTGTGGACTACGCGTCGGCAAGGAGAAGGGCTTACAGATGCTGGCGGGTACCCCGCGCCGCGCTCTTGTCACCTGGTACCGGGACCCCCTCCCGACCAATTGCGTTGCTACGTGGGTCTGCCCCGGGGGAACGGGCGCCGGCTACCCAACCTATGCCGTGCGTCCTGGTCCTGAATACGGCTTCTACAATCTGGCGGTCTTCTACGAAGCCTGTTCGTTCGACTGTCTGTTCTGCCAGAACTGGCATTTCCGGCGGGCCAACCCTCTACGGGACCACGGAGCCAGCTCAGCCCAGCTTGCGCAGTCGGTTGGGGAGAAAGACACGTGCATCTGCTTTTTCGGAGGGGACCCGGGCCCTCAAATCGCGCACGCGCTCCGTGCCTCCCGCCTCGCGTTGAACACTCCGAAGAAACGTCCGCTGCGGATCTGCTGGGAAACCAATGGCCAGCTCAGCTACCAGGCGCTAAGGGCCGCGTTTTCTCTATCTCTCGAGACCGGCGGTTGTATCAAGTTTGATCTGAAGGCCTACTCTGAGCCTGTGCACGTGGCCCTCACCGGTGTGTCCAACCAGCGTGTACTGCAAAACTTCGCCTGGGCCGCGCGGCAGTTCGGCCTCCGACCAGAACCCCCTCCCGTCGTGGCGAGCACGCTGCTGGTTCCGGGCTACGTGACCGCGGAGGAAGTGTTCCAGATCGCGAAGTTGATTGCCTCGATCGACCGTCGCGTCCCATACTCCCTTCTTGCTTTCGCTCCCCAGTTCGAGATGGCTGACCTACCTCCGACTTCTCGCCAGGAGGCAGAGTCCTGCCTCGACGCTGCCCACACCGCAGGACTCCTGCGCGTCCACCTCGGTAACGCGCATCTCCTCTGGGACGAACGGTCCGGATACCTCATCAGCTGAAACCTCCCTTCCGGCTTCCGCTTGCCCGGGCCCCAAAGAAAGAGGGGAGTCGTGCGACTCCCCTCTTCTCGGGCGCAGTCCCGCCGCAATCGGGCGGCCATACCAGCCTCAGCCCGCGGCAGGCCGCTTCGTGCGGCCGAGCGCAA
>JAPDPT010000090.1 GCA_034506315.1 candidate division KSB1 bacterium
AGGAGGGTTTGCGGTTTGCCATTCGCGAGGGCGGCCGCACGGTCGGCGCTGGCGTGGTCACCAAGATCCTTGAATAGCTACTCTCTTGGCAATGGGTAAGGCGCGATGCCGGGACAGAAAATTCGCATCAAATTGAAAGCGTACGATCATCGGCTCATCGACCTCTCGGCCGACAAGATCATCAAGACGGCGCGGGCTACCGGAGCCGCCATCTCGGGACCCATCCCGCTGCCGACCAAACGCTCGGTGTACACCGTGCTCCGCTCCCCGCACATCGATAAGAAGTCGCGGGAGCAGTTCGAGACGCGTATCCACAAGCGGCTCATCGACATCCACAACGCCACTCCCAAGACCGTGGATGCCCTGATGAAGCTCGAACTGCCGGGCGGAGTCGACGTGGAGATCAAGGTCTGAAGGCCGGAGGCCGCAGGAAAACCCAGGGCGAGAACAGACGATGGTAGGGATTATCGGACGAAAGCTGGGCATGACGCGCCTCTTCGGCGAGCGCGGGGAAGCCATCCCGGTCACAGTGATCGAGGCGGGACCCTGCTACGTAACGCAGGTGAAAACGGAAGCGAAGGACGGCTACAATGCCGTCCAGCTCGGATTCGATGAGGTAAAGGAGCGTAGCCTGAACAAACCGCTCCTCGGCCATCTGAAAAAAGCCGGCGTGAAGGCCCTCCGCATCCTGAGGGAGTTCCGCGATTTTCAGCTGGATAAGCCCGTGGAGCCCGGCCAGGAAATCCGGGTTGACATCTTCCGCGAAGGGGACCTGGTGGACGTAACGGGCTACTCCAAGGGCCGGGGATTCGCAGGCGTCGTGAAGCGGCATCGGTTCGGAGGCGGCCCCAAGACGCACGGCCAGTCCGATCGATGGCGGGCCCCGGGCTCTCTCGGGCAGTCGTCCTTCCCCTCGCGCGTGTTCAAGGGGCTTCGCATGGCCGGCCGCATGGGAAACCGCCGGGTCACGGTGAAGAACCTGCGGGTGGTGAAGGTCGACCCGGAGAACAATCTGCTCGTGGTCAAGGGCGCGGTTCCGGGCTCGGTGAAGGGGATTGTGACGATCAAGCGACAGTAGGCGAACATGAAGGTAGACCTGTACAAGACAGACGGTACGGTTGCAGGCGAGCAGGTCGAGCTCCCCGAGGCCATTTTCGGGGCCAAGCCAAACCGGCACGTGGTTTGGATGGCCGTGCGCGCCTACCTGGCCAACCAGCGGCAAGGGACGGCGATGACCAAGAACCGGGCGCTGGTCAGCGGCGGTGGTCGTAAGCCCTGGCGTCAGAAAGGGACAGGGCGAGCACGGGCAGGTACCATCCGTTCGCCCCTCTGGCGGCACGGCGGACGGGTCTTCGGGCCCCTGCCCCGCGACTACAGCCAGGATCTCCCCAAGAAGGTCAAGCGCCTGGCGAGGATCTCCGCCCTGAGCGCGCGCTTCCAGGACGGCCGCATCCGAGTGGTGGAGGACTTCTCGGTCACCAGCGGGAAGACGCGCGACCTGTACGCGATCCTCCGCAACCTGGGGCTGACGGATCGGAAAGTGCTCTTGCTCACGCCCGAAGTGGACCTGATGACCTACCGGGCGGGACGCAATATCCCCAACCTGATCGTGCGTCCCGCGGAGCAGGCCTCGACCTATGACCTGCTCAACTGCGATGTGGTATTGATCCAGAAAAGCGCCGTGGCGCAAATGGAGAGGGTGCTGGGGTCATGAGCAATCCCTATAAGATCCTGATCCGGCCGATCCTTACGGAGAAGACGCTCAAGCTGCAAGAGACGCAGCGGAAGTACGCGTTTGAGGTCGACCGGAACGCCACCAAGATCGACATCAAGCGGGCGGTGGAGGCTCGTTTCGACGTGTCTGTGCAGAAGGTGAACACCCTAACCGTGCACGGCAAGACCAAGCGCTCCCAGACCCGTCGTGCCCTTACGCGCGGCCGAAGACGCAGCTGGAAGAAAGCCATTGTCACGCTGCGTCCAGGGGATACCATTGATTTCCTCGGCGGAGCAGCCAGTTGATCCTGTGGAGCTGAACGATGCCCGTGAAGACCTTTAAACCGGTGACGCCAGGACTTCGCTTCAAGTCGGTCCTCACCTTCGAAGAGATCACCAAGACCGAGCCGGAGCGGAGTCTGCTCGAGCCCCTCAAGAAGACCGGCGGTCGGAACAACCAGGGGCGAATGACGGCCCGCCACCGCGGCGGCGGTCATAAGCGGATGTATCGGGTTATCGACTTCAAGCGCGATAAGGACGGCGTACCGGCCAAGGTGGCCGCCATCGAGTATGACCCGAACCGCTCCGCATTCATTGCCCTTCTCCATTACCTGGACGGGGAGAAGCGCTACATCATCGCCCCGCTGGGCCTGAAGGTGGGCGATATCGTGGAGAGTGGGCCGAATGCCCCCATCCGGGTGGGCAACGCCTTGCCCCTGCAGAACATCCCCCTGGGCACGCTGGTGCACAACGTGGAGTTGAAGCCGGGCAAAGGGGGGCAGCTTGCGCGAAGCGCTGGCACCTACGCCCAGCTGATGGCCAAAGAGGGCAAGTACGCCACCCTTCGTCTCCCCTCGGGCGAGATGAGGCTTGTACCCCTGGAGTGTCGGGCCACGGTGGGGCAGGTGAGCAACGTGGATCACGAGAACGTGAGCCTCGGGAAGGCTGGCCGCGCCCGCTGGCTGGGGTGGCGCCCCTTCGTGCGGGGTGTGGCCATGAACCCGATCGACCACCCCATGGGCGGGGGCGAGGGCAAGACCTCGGGCGGACGGCACCCCTGCTCGCCCTGGGGCCTCCTGTCGAAGGGGAAGAAGACCCGCGGTAAAAAGCCAAGCGACAAGTACATCGTCCAGAGACGCAAGTAGGTGGCTGAACCATGGCGCGTTCCCTGAAGAAAGGACCGTACGTCGACGAGAAGCTGCTCAAGAAGATCCGCCAGATGAACGAGACGGGCCAGAAAAAGGTGATCAAGACCTGGTCCCGGCGGTCCACCATTGTGCCCGAGTTCGTGGGCCACACGCTGGCGGTGCACAACGGGAACAAATTCATTCCCGTGTACATCACCGAGAACATGGTCGGCCACAAGCTGGGGGAGTTTGCCCCCACGCGGACCTTCCGCGGCCACGGAGGAAAGGCGGCCAAGGCGACGCGGGTGAAGAAGTAGGGGTGAGACCGCTCGGGCGAAGCGAGATTGGAGCGTAGCATGGAAGCAAGGGCTGTGGCCAAGTACGTTCGGGTGTCGCCGCACAAGGCGCGTATTGTGGCAGAGCTGGTTCGCGGCAAGGTGGTGGACGAGGCGCTGAACATCCTCCACTTCTCCACCAAGCGCGCCGCGAAGCCCATCGAAAAGGCTATCCGCTCCGCCGTGGCCAACATGACCAACTACGAAGATCGGACCAAGGTGGAGCCGGATGAGGTGTACGTGAAAGAGATTCGTGTGGACCAAGGCTATATGCTCAAGCGCTATCGGGCCGGCTCGATGGGTCGGGCCATGCCGCGCCGGCGGCGCACCTGCCATATCACGGTGGTCGTAGCGGACATCGAGAAAGCGGCTGAGGGTAAAGAGGAAAAGGAAGCGTAAGAGGAAGTCAGCAAGGGAGGAGCGTTTGGGTCAGAAGACGAATCCCATCGGCCTTCGCCTGGGGATCATTAAGACCTGGGAATCCAACTGGTTCGACGAGAGGCACTTTGCCGACAAGCTGGAGGAAGACCTGAGGCTGCGGAACTACATCCGCAAGCGGCTTCCTCGGGCCGGCATCTCCCGAATCGAGATCGAGCGCAAGACCCAGCGGGCCATCATCACCATTCACACGGCGCGGCCCGGGATCGTCATCGGACGCCGCGGAGCCGAAGTGGACAAGCTCAAAGAGGAGCTACAGCGGGTCACCAAGGCCAAAGACGTGCAGGTGAACGTGATCGAGATTAAGCGGCCGGAGCTGGACGCCTACCTGGTGGCCGAAACCATCGCTCAGCAGCTGGAGGCGAAGGTTTCCTTCCGCCGGGCCATGAAGCGTGCCATTGTGGCGGCCATGCGGATGGGAGCCGAAGGGATCCGCATTATGGTCTCCGGCCGCCTGAGCGGCGCCGAGATGGCCCGAACGGAGCAGTACAAGGAAGGACGCATTCCGTTGCATACCCTCCGGGCGGACATCGACTTTGCGCGTGCCATTGCACGCACCACGTACGGGACCATTGGCGTAAAGGTGTGGATCTGCAAGGGAGAGGTGATCGGGACACCGCCTCTTCCTGGCATCGTGGAAAGTTAGGGCATGGCGCCCTTGCCTGAAACGCGGAGCCAGTAGCCATGTTAATGCCGAAACGGGTCAAGTACCGGAAGCAACAGCGGGGCCGGATGAAGGGCAGCGCGAAGCGCGGCACCACGGTGGTCTTCGGCGACTACGGCCTCAAGGCCCTGGAGCCGGCCTGGATCACGGCGCGCCAGATCGAGGCCGCACGCGTCGCCATCACTCGCCATGTGCGGCGCGGTGGCCGCCTGTGGATCCGGATCTTCCCCGACAAGCCGGTGACCAAAAAGCCCCTGGAAACCCGTATGGGAAAGGGGAAGGGGAGTCCCGAGTACTGGGTGGCGGTGGTGAAGCCGGGCCGTATCCTGTTCGAGTTAGCCGGAGTGCCGGAGGACGTGGCCCGGGAGGCCATGCGCCTTGCTTCCCACAAGCTTCCCATCAAGACGCGCTTTGTGACGCGGGAAGAGATCTGAGGAAACGCGACCATGAGGATTGAGGAGATCAGACAACTTCCGGTGGAGGAGCTCAAACTGCGGCTGCGGGATGCGGAGGAGGAGTACGCGAACCTCCGCTTCCAGCACGCCATGCGCCAGCTGGATAATCCTATGCGCCTGCGCCTGATCCGGAAGGACATCGCGCGCATGAAGACCGTGTTGCGCGAGTATGAGCTGGGTATCCGTACCCCTCCGGGCGCTGCGGCGCCGGCAAGCGACCGAAAACCGGAACAAGCCAAGGCTTGAGGAACGTAGATGGCGGAGCGTGGTCGTAGGAAAGTCCGTATCGGGAAGGTCATCAGCGACAAGATGGACAAGAGCCGGGTGGTGGCGGTGGAGCGCTACATCCAGCACCCCCTGTACAAGAAGTACATTCGCCGCACCTCCAAGTTCATGGTCCACGACGAGAACAACGAGAGCCGTGAGGGCGACATCGTCCGCATCATGGAGACGCGCCCCTTGAGCAAACGGAAGCGCTGGCGAATCGTGGAGATCCTGGAACGCGCGAAGTGATCTGAGGTAGGGGTATGATCCAGCAAGAATCGAGGCTCAACGTAGCGGACAATACGGGCGCGAAGGAGGTCCTCTGTATTCGCGTCCTGGGCGGGAGCAATCGCAAGTACGGCACGGTGGGGGACGTGATTGTGGTCTCCGTGAAGTCCGCGGTTCCCGGTGGCTCGGTGAAGAAGGGCGATATCAGCAAGGCGGTGATCGTGCGCACCCGCAAGGAGATTCGGCGGCCGGACGGCTCGCTGATCCGCTTCGACGACAACGCGGCCGTTCTGATCAATGATGCCCTCGAGCCTCGGGGGACCCGTATCTTTGGGCCGGTGGCCAGGGAACTCCGGGAGAAGGAGTTCATGAAGATCGTCTCTCTGGCCCCGGAGGTCCTCTAACTGGAGATGCAAGAGGACGTAAGCTATGCACGTTCGGAAAGGTGATCAGGTTTTGGTTTTGAGCGGCGTCTACAAGGGGAAGATCTCTCGCGTGCTGAAGGTCTTCCCCGAGACCCAGCGCGTGGTGGTCGAGGGTGTGAATTTCATCAAGCGGCACACACGACCTTCGCAGCAGAATCCCCAGGGCGGAATCATCGAGAAGGAGGCGCCCATCCACGCCTCCAAGGTCATGGTGATCTGCCCCAAGTGCAATCGGCCGACCCGTGTGGGGCGCCGCACCGTGTGGAACGAGCGACGGCAGAAGAACGAGCACGTCCGCTTCTGCAAGAAATGCGGCGAGATGATTGTCAGCAATCCGTAGCCTCAGGGTGAACGATGGCATACGTTCCAAGACTGCTTGAACGATACCGGACGGTCGTGGTACCCCACATGATGAAGAAGTTCAACTACAAGAACGTCATGCAGGTACCGCGACTGGAGAAGATCGTCATCAATATGGGTGTCGGGGAGGCCACGGAGAACCCCAAGTTCCTGGAGTCGGCGGTCGAAGACCTGCGGATGATCTCGGGTCAACAACCGCTGGTCACCAAGGCCAAGAAGGCGATCTCCAACTTCCGCCTCCGGGCAGGGACACCCATCGGCTGCAAGGTTACACTGCGGCGTTGGCGAATGTACGAATTCCTGGATCGGTTGATCACCATCGCCATCCCGCGTATTCGGGATTTCCGCGGCCTTTCGGACAAGTCCTTCGACGGGCGCGGCAACTACAGCCTCGGTATTCGCGAACAGATCATCTTCCCGGAGATCGACTACGATAAGGTGGACAAGATCCGTGGGATGGACATTACCATCGTGACCACCGCGAAGACCGACGAGGAAGCGTTCGAGCTTCTCGCCGCCTTCGGGATGCCCTTTCGGAAGACAGCATAGGCCAGTGGGATAGGAAAACGCGAGGTCGATCTTGGCAAGGAAGTGTCACATCGCCAAAACGAGGAAGGAGCCGAAGTTCAAGGTCCGAAGCAGGAACCGCTGCCGCAGGTGCGGTAGGCCGCGAGGCTACTACCGAAAGTTCGGACTGTGCCGGGTGTGTCTGCGGGAACTGGCGCTACAGGGACAGATCCCCGGCGTAGTGAAGGCCAGCTGGTGAGAGCAAGGCAAGGAGCTTCTCGATGTCTATGACGGATCCCATTGCGGATTTTCTGACACGCATTCGCAACGCCATCAAGGCGAAGCACCGGACGGTCGAGGTCCCCTCTTCCCGGCTGAAGCAGGAGATCGCCCGCGTGCTCCAAGAAGAAGGCTATATCCGCAAGTACACCGTGATCGAAGACGGCAAGCAGGGGATCCTGCGTCTGTACCTCAAGTACGATGAGCGTGAGGTGCCAGCCATCACCGGCCTGCGGAGGGTGAGCAAGCCGGGACGCAAGATCTACGTCGGCGTCGACAACATGCCGAGGGTGATGAACAACCTCGGGATTGCCATCCTCTCCACCTCCAAGGGGATCCTGACGCACAAGCAGGCCTTGCGCGATCACGTGGGTGGAGAGGTGATCTGTTACGTATGGTAGAGGATCTTTCGTTGCGGAGTCAGGCAAGCAGGAGTCGAACGTGTCGCGGATAGGACGCAAACCCATACCGATTCCCGACGGCGTGCAGGTTTCCATTGAGAAGA
>JAPDPT010000091.1 GCA_034506315.1 candidate division KSB1 bacterium
GAGAAGCCCCTTCCCCCGGGCGCGGGATGGAAAGCGCATCTAACTCATTGGAGGGGAGGTGCTTTGTCCCTGCCTTTCTGAGCGTGCCGGAATCAAAGCCAGGAACTTTTACTTTCTCTCTCTTACCTCAAGGACCCCGCAGTGTGGCCGCCGCCCGCCCCGCCGGGATCGAGCAATTTCTGCCAGACGGTCCCCTCGCTTGACAATGTGAAGCTCGCACCGTATCTTGATCCGCGCGATGCCTGGCTTTTTCGTCGACGCTAGGTTTTTCTCTTTCAGACGGAAGGGGGTTGCGCTCGATTGTAGATGGGGTAGGTAATGAAAAATTAAAACCTCTTTAAAATCGCGTGCGCCGCTAGCTCAGTTGGTAGAGCAGCTGATTCTTAATCAGCGGGTCGTGGGTTCGAGTCCCTCGCGGCGCACCATTTCACGCGTTTTACGGGGACCTGTCCCCAAACCTGTCCCCGGGGCGTTCCCGGGAAACCCGCTACATGGGCGCTTCGTCAGGAGGATGCGCGAGCCCCGTTCCGCGAACGGGTCGCGACTTCCGGGAGGTGCCCGATGTCTCGGCACGGGAGGTTTTCGGTAGCGCCCGGCGTCACGATCTACCGGCGGTTTCGGAAGTGGTGGGTGGATATCTGCCGGGAAGGCGGGCGGGTCCAGCGCAACCTCCGGACGGAGGACTACCGGGAGGCGGTCAAGCGCGCCCTGGACCACGCCCAGAACTCCGTTTCCCTGTCGGCCAACGCCGTCACCTGGACGAAAGCCGTCGAGGCGTACTTCACGGAATACGCTCCGCTTCACCACGCCGATAAGACAAAGCGGCTCACCCGGGCTGTCCTTCTGATGTTCCAGCATTTCATGGCGGAGGAGTTCCGGGTCGAGGATTTCGCCGTCGATCGCGTCACCCGCGATCACATCGAGAAATACCAGCGCCAGCGCACGGTCGACAACGTCTCCCCTGCGACCGTGAACGCTCACGTCCGGCACCTCCGCGCGTTCCTGCGGTGGTGCCATGGCAAGGGGTGGATCGCGGCCGATCCGACTCGTGGCGTGAAGATGCTCCGGGTGGTCAAGCGCGACATGGGCAAAGTCCTTTCCCTGGAGGAGATCGAGCGCATCCTGGAGTACCTCGACCGGCAGGAAGATACGCTCTACTCGGACCTCGTGCGGCTCATCGTGAACACGGGGCTCCGCTTCGGCGAAGCCCTCCATCTCCGCGTTGAAGACGTCGACCCCGCCGGACGACGCCTTCACGTTCGCAACCGCGAGGATCATCTGGTCAAGGATCGGGAGGATCGCGTCGTTCCGCTCAACGACGTGGCGCTCGGCGTCGTCCAGCGCCGGAAGCTCTTGGCGGGTTTGGACCCCCAGGCGCTCCTTTTCCAGAGTCGACTGAACACGCCGCTCGACGACAGGAACGTCGGCCACGGCTTCAAGGCGCGGGCGAGGAAGGCGGGTGTTCCGGACGCGAACTGGTACGCGCTCCGTCACACCTTCGCCACGCGGTTGGCGGAGTCGGTTCCCGAGATGGTGCTCGCGGCGCTCATGGGGCATAGTGACCCGAAGACAACGCAGAAGTTCTATGTCCATCGGGCCAAGATGAACCTTGCGCCGCCACCGGTGGTCGGGAGGTGACCCAGGCCGCGCCAGGGACTACTCGTCCTCGCCTGACGCCGGAGACCATGGTCCACGGACGGCCCGATCCGGGGCACGGGGGCATTTGCGGGAGCGGTTTTTCCGCACGGGGACGCCTCCGACCAGTCGGCCCCGCTCGCTGTTCCAGCCGCACCAGTGAAGGTCGAACTCGCCCTCGTGGCTCGGGCACGGCTCGTATAACGAACGGACGTAGCTCGCCACGTTCAGCGGGGCGGGTCGCTTCGTCAGTCTGTCGGCCAGCAACCAGCGGACGGCTGTCTCGGCGTCCCGCTGTCCCCGGTTCGAGCGGAGTCGTAAAAGGTCCTTGGGCGGGCGCTTCCCCCAGGGCTTGCTCCCCTAAAACTGGACCACCGGATGGGTTAGAATCTCGACCCCCGAAAGGAGGATCGAGTGAAGCGGAAGCAGTTCAGTGAGGAGCAGATGGTCAGGATCCTGAAGGAAGCAGAGACAGGAACGGCGACGATCGGCGACGTGTGTCGGAAGTACGGGATCTCCGAGTTCACGTTCTATCGCTGGAGGAGGAGATTCCAGGGCCTGACGGTTTCGGAAGCCAAGAGGCTGCGCGAGCTGGAGAAGGAGAATGGTCGTCTCAAGAGTATCGTGGCCAACCGAGACCTCGAGATCGAGGCGATGAAGGAGCTCCTCCGAAAAAACTCGTGAAGGCACGGCAGCGCCGCGAAGGCGTCCGCTTCTTGGTGAAGCGGGGCGTCTCGGGAAGACGAGGCTGTGCCTTGGTAGGGATCGGGAAGTCGAGCTTCTATTATGAAGGCGAAGATGGGCGGGAGGACCCGCTCACGAAGAAGATCCGGGAGCTGGCCCGCAAGAACAATCGGTATGGATATCGTCGGGTCTGGGCGCTCCTGCGTCGGAAGGGAACGCGAGTGAACCTGAAGCGGGTGTATCGGATCTGGAAGCAAGCCGGGCTTGGCCTGCCTCGGAGGCGGCCGAGGAAGAGGCTCCCCTTGGGGCGGTCAGCCCCACTCGCGGCGCTTCATGCGAAGCATGGGGTGACCTACGACTTCATGGAAGACCAAACGGTCGATGGTCGGAAACTGCGTTTCCTGACCCTTTTAGACGAGTTTACGCGGGAGTCCCCGGCGATCGCGGTGGACAGACGGATGCCGGCCACGCGCGTCATCGAGGTCTTGGAGCGCACGTTCGAGGCCTGGGGATGGCCCGAGTGGCTACGATCGGACAAGGGGCCGGAGTTCGTGGCCCGGAAGGTACGGGAGTGGCTCGAGGCTCGCGGGGTGAAGACGCATTACATCGATCCAGGAAGTCCATGGCAGAATGCGTTCGGAGAGAGCTTCAACGACAAGGTCCGCGGTGAGTTTCTGAATCTCGAGATCTTCGGAACCGTGCCCGGGGCCCAGGTGACGAGCGATCTTTGGCGGCGGCACTACAATGAAGCCAGGCCCCATTCATCGCTGGGTTATCTGACGCCCAAGGAATTCCGCATGCGCTGGGAAGCACAACATCCGAGCGATCAGAAGAGGAAAAGGAGCGGAAGAACGAAGGAGAGGACGATGGTAGGCGGGGGCTCTGCGCCCTGCGCCCCCGGAGTTTATCGCCTGGATGCCCACCCGGGGAGTAAGGCGCCCCGGTATGGGGGCCCTCGCGGCGCTCAGGTCGCTCTCCAGCGTTGTCCTATCCTCCGCGAGGGCCAAGCCCATTCTATGTCGAGCGACGTCTGCGTCAATCGACGACTCAGGAGCAAGAGCCAACGGTCTGGTATCGTGTCTCGTTTAGGTGGAAGGGGGGGCGGATTCTAACCTTCCGAGTGGTCCAGTCGGAGGGGAGCACCCGGCAACCCTACCAACTTCCGAAGCTTCTCCCGGAGGCCTTGGGTCAACAGGTCGGGACCAAATACTTCTGTGAGGTCAGGACCGACTGCGGTATGATCTGCCATGGCGTATCCCTCCAACTCTGGCCGGCGTCAACCGGCCGGGGCCGTGAAACAAGTCCTTGCTTCACTGGAGGATACGCCACTACCCTAAATTTCCACAAGACTTGGGACACTACCCGCATCGCTCCAAGGGTCCATTTTCGTTCACGCGACCGGGGGTATCCTCCTTTCTCTCCATCCGCGGAGGGTTTCTGTAAACCCTTGGAGGATACGCCTTTTGAATTTCCACGGAAATCATTACACCACCCCCTCCGGCGCCGTGGGCCGTGTTCTGTTCTCCACCGCGCAGGATACACAGCCGCGCTGGGGGGCGCGCGCCTTCATAACATCACTGGAGAAGGCATGCTCAAGTAGGACGGACGTTTACCAAATTATCAGCTGTACGAACCGAGGGCTCGTTCGGTAACCCGCAGTAGTTCTGGACCGTCACTGCTTCCACGCCGGACAGTGCGGCTTCAGCTGACAGCTTGAGCAGTGAGGTCCGCGTTGCGGTTGGTAGCTCCTGTCCCGCATGACCTTGAACACTCCATCCAGGGCTTTCTGGGTTTCCTGGACGAATGGACCATCGACATGAAAGGTCATAGTCTGCTCCGGCCTCATTACGGGGACAATCTCCACGGCCTTCAATTTCAGCGTCCCTTGAGCGAGGAGCCCGAGCGCACCGCTGCGAGCCTGCAGCTCGTACTGCCGCTTTCTCACCCGAGCGATGTCGGAAGACGTCTTCCATTCCTTGAGAACCATGCCGCCAGGTTCTTCCAAAACGGCGTCGATTACGCCGTCAACCTGCCCCGAAGTCCCCTGCAAATACCTGTACCGATGCTCCACAAGCACGGCGTTGCGCGACGCAAGACTTGAGGCCAACAGCCTGAACGCCTTCTTCATCCGCTCGATTATCTTGGCCGACAACTTCCGGAACGGGGCGTCTCCTTCACGGATTCCCGCTTGGAGGATCGCGTCCACAGTTCCAAGGTCGTCCTGTACTCCCTCACGCAACAGGAGCTCGAGTGCCTTGTGCATGCGAACACCGATACTCTGCGGAACGCTCCATTTCGAAAGGTAGCGCCCTTCGTGAAACGCGGCGAACTTGAGCGGACACTCCTCATAAAGATCGAGATGGGTCGCGGCGATGATAGGAGGAGTTGAAAGGACCGCGGGCGCCCGAGGGCTCTCCTTGGGCGGCTCCCGTCGATTGCGTCTGAGCGGTCGAACATCCTCTCCGAACTCAGCCAGCAGATCGCGAGGTCGGTCCTTGATGTGGACAAGCACCAACACGTCCCTTGCCCGCGTTGCACCGACGTACGCGAGGCGAGCCTCCTCATCCAACTTTGACGGAAAGGACTTTCCAATCTTCATGAGCAGGACGATCGGGAACTCCAGCCCCTTGGCCGCGTGGATCGTCATCACCTGGATCGCGTCCCGCCGATTCTGAACTGCACTCGTGACATCGATTTCGCGATCTTGTGTCTTCTTGAGTGCGGGCCAGGCCTCCCGCAACGTAAGAGAGGCGGGAGATAGCCAACCATCGGTGGCGTCGACCGCAATCGCCAAAGGGCGAAGGTCTCGCAGCGTGCTAAAGTCGCACACTCTCAATGCTTGTGAAACGAGGTGACACACCGCCGAGTGGGCGTACAGATTCTCGAGCGCGGTGCCCGGTTTCCAGAATGGCGGATCTCCGATGATCCGCTCCATGGTCCGATCGGCCCTGGATGAATAAAGCTGGACATTCAAGCCGTACGCTTCTGCCTTCTCCGTGATGCAAGAGATTGTGGTCTTGTCCAATTTCCGCGAGAGTATCGCAATGTCCCCTGCGACGATGCTCGAATCCTGGTCCAAGAGCTGACGGACGAAGCAAAGCGCTTGATCGAGGTTGCCCGAGTATACGGGGTGAGGTTCATGGACTCCTCTGCGCGACTGCAATCGCTTCAGCATCCCCTGCGTAGCGAGCTTCGGCACACGCCTGCGAAGGAATGTGTAGGCAGAGTCAAGGATCGGCTGCGTCGATCGCCAATTCGCCGTCAGGTAGTACCGCCTAGCTCGTGTTTTCCTCACAAACCATTGGATATTCGCCGGTGCGGCACCGCGCCACTCGTAGATCTGCTGGCAAGGATCTCCAACGACCCATAGGTTCTTTCCCCTCCCGGCTATGTGAAGAAGGATCTCCGCCTGTGTCCGGCTTGTGTCCTGGAATTCATCCACCAAGATGGCTGAGAAGGTGGACCCAAGTTCTCTGGCCAAGTCTCTGCGTCGGCGCAGCAGATGAAGAAATTCTCTTGAAAGCAAGTCATAGTCGCGGACGCCGAGTTTGTCGAGCTTGGCCAAATAGTGCTTGATCGATGCTCGCAGCTCACGGAAACTCGGTATGGGGCTGAATTGCAGGTAGGCGGCCTCCTCCTTCTCTCGGAGTTTTCGACGCAGCTGTCTTTCGAGCTTGCTTTTCTCGCCCTTTTCCGCGACTTCGAGTCGCAGTGCATCTTCCAGAAGGCCAACCAGGCCGACACGATCCATACCGGATGCCCACTTGGTGCGGGACATCGGGCTGTCGCTCCACCCTGGAACAGCACAGCGCTTCTGCCCAAATGCCTCCCATGCTGCCTCAAGCAGCAGCACGCGAGACTCAGCCTCACCGATCAGTCGTCGGCGAGGCATCGCGCCACGATTGGCGGCCTCCATGGCCAGATCAGAAACGAACGCGTCGATCGTAGTGATACGAAGGCGGTTGGCCATTTCGCCCAGTTGCTCATAGGTGCGCTGGTAGAGCTGCGCGGTGGCCTTTCGTGTGAACGTGGTAACCAAAATCTTGCCGGGGTCGAGCTGACAATCCTTGATCAGAAAAAGGATCCGGTCGCATAGCGTCTTGGTCTTGCCGGTACCAGCCCCCGCCACGACACAGACGGGACCTCGAAGATGCCGAACGGCGCACTGCTGCTCCCTTGTGTCTCTGGGTTCCGGCTGGTCACTCCGGGATTGGGCTTCGTGGTTGGTTGTCACGTCGGCAGTCCGTTGCCTCGTCGGGTCTTTGGACCTCATTCCTCTTCCCAAAGCGCGCGAACCGGGAAGGCGCACAGCCCGTCGCTGAAGCTGGAGATGCTATTCCCGTCGTACAGCATGGCCCCTCCCGCGAACAGGGCGCGGGCGGCGACGTGCAGTTTTCGCGCCAGGACCTGGATGGCGAGCATCGTCTTTCCGATTCTGGGTTCGGCTGCCAGAAGTCTGGCCATGTTACCCCATTGACGCTCGCGTCCAGCCTCGACTATCGCTTACCATGCGTCTACCCGGGTGCGTGGGTTCCGTCCCTAAAGCTGTGGAAATCGGCACTCCTCTGTGAAGCCCTCCCCTTCCCTTTCGTAGCCTACCCTCTCCAGTTTGTCCAGCTTCAGGTTTCTCCCTCTGAAGCCTGGGCTTCAGATCAGGCCTCGGCATTTCCCCTCTTTGTGGGGGTCTGACCTACCCGTAAAACACGCGCCAAGGCGTTCCAAAAGCCGGCCATGGATTGATGAACGGTGGGACGATCACCAAAGAAGACGACCGGTCCTGACGTGCCGCTCAAAAAGGACCTGGGGACTACCTCCCCCCGGACCTGTCCCCAACCCCATGTTTTCCGTGAAACTCTATGCGCTCTGTCGCGTATAGGACGTCAGAATCGCGGGAGGAAGCGCCTCTATTGATTCTTAATCAGCGGGTCGTGGGTTCGAGTCCCTCGCGGCGCACCA
>JAPDPT010000092.1 GCA_034506315.1 candidate division KSB1 bacterium
GGGAGACGAACTCGTCCCGCACCGCCATTGAGCCCATCGCCAAGTCCGCTCCCACGCTGAGACGTCGCTCCGCGGGTTCCGCCCGGCTCGCCAGCAGCAACAGGCCCCCTCCGATTGCGGCCACGAGCCTGCCCTTCCCCAGCCACCCGGGGAAACTGCCCTCGCCCACGGGTCCGCGGCACCCCCGGCGCGTCCGGCGAACGCCCGCGGCGGGAAGAATCACCCTATCTCCCTTTTTCCGACGGACCCGCAGCGAAGGTCGAACCCTCGCGCTCGGATCCCCGTGCGCTTCGTCCCGCCCACCAAATCGACCGAGAGAGGGCGTCACCCGTTCGACGAAAAGCCCTGCACACGGCCCGGTCAGTGAACCCGCTGAAAGCTGCCGCGCACGAAACGGATCAGGTTGGCCTCCGCATTGGACCGGTTGTTTCCCCGAAACGTCGTCAACCCACGGAGACCCTGGACCTTCTCCACCCCCTCCAGTCGGCGGGAGATTTCCTCCCGGGTTGTCGCTCCCTCGGCAAGCACTTTCAGAATGAGGCTCATCGCATCGTAGCCGTAAGCCATCCAGCGATCGGGAACCAAGCCCGTCTCGCGGCGGAATTCGTCTCGGAGTTGCTGGTACACGGGGTCCGACTCGTCCAGGAACCAGTCCGTCACGAACACGAGGCCCTCCACGTAGCGGCGATTGCCGAGCAGGAGCTCCAGGTTCTGCCACTCCGAGCCGCCCAGGGGTTGGGCCCGAATGTTGAAGCGAGCGAACTGCGAGGCCACGTACGGGATGTCCTCCGCGTGGATCGGGAAGAAGATGGCATCGATCCCGGGAACCGGGAAGTCCTCGTAGTCCACCAGATTGGTCACTTCGCCAGGCTTGGCGTGACGGCGCACCGAGTCGGTCAGAGCCTGGAGGGCCGCCTCCACGCGCGCAGAGGAGGGAGGGGTACCTCCCTGGTTCGCTCTCCTCAGGCTGTCCGCGATCCAGTGGTGGAGGCCGAGCTGCCGGATCTTCTTGAACTGATTGGTCAAGTCCTGGGGGTTATCGTAGTACCATTCTTGCGCCACGACCACCCCGCCGAGCTCGTCCACGCGGTTGGCGAAGGCATCGGCCATCTCCATCCCGTAGTCGTCGGCAGGGGCCAGGGTGGCGAAGGTTCGGCATCCGAGCTCGTTCACGGCGTACTCGGCCAGCAGGCGCCCGCGATGCTCCACGTCCATGTTGAGCTGAAAGACGGTGGGGGCCGCGGACGTGAGCCCGGTCAGGTAGCTGACGGGCACCAGGACGGGCAGCTGAGCGGTGCCTGCCAGGGCTCCAATGGCAATGCTCTTGTCGCTTTCCAGCTCGCCGATGAGCGCCACGACGCGTTCATCCCTCATCAGCTCCTGGGCCGCCTGGACGGCGCGAAGCATGTCCGATTCCGAGTCGCGCACGACCAACTCCAGGCTGGTCGCCCCTCGCTTCCAGGCGAACTCGATCCCGCGCAGGACACGTCGCCCCTCCGCCTGCAGGGGGCCCGAGAGGGGCAGGATCACGCCTACCCGAAGGCTACCCCGTTGGAGGTTGCGCGCCGTGGACGCCAGCTCGGCAGCGCGACGGCGCACGTCCTCACCAGCGGCCATCGCCCGGAGCTGCTCCGCCCCAGCGATCACCTCCGAAAGCCGCCCCTGACGCAATTTCCCCTCGAGGAGGGCCAATTGCAGAAGCTCCCGGGCCTCCCTGTTGCCTGCCTCATGTTCCAGGCGATCCAGCTCCGACGTGCTCATCCGCACGGCAAGTGTAGCCAGTCCCAAGAACGCCCGGCGCGAGAGTGCCGAGTCCGCCACCGTCAGGTTCCGGATGAGAAGGGTCGCCGCGCCAAAGGCATCCCCCGCCCGCAGGCGACAGGATGCGAGCAGATGGTTCACGTACGGAAGGTAGCGACTGCGCGGATACCGCCGCGAAAACTCCTCGAGCGCCGCCCCCGCCTCCTCCACCCTCCCCTGCCGGTAGAGGCTACGGGCCAGCATCACCTGAGCAGCGCTCGCCAGCGGCGATCCCGGCCGCTCGACAAGGCCCTCGAGGAGGCTTTCCGCCTCCGGGTACTCTCCCTGCCGGAAGAGCTCAACCGCCTTGTGGAACTGGCCGGCTTCGCCCTCTTTCTCCTGCGTGCCCGCCGTAGCCCAGAGCGGAACTCCCACCAGCCCAACAAAAAGCCACGGCAAGAACCCCAACCGTGCTGCGCGCTTCAACGAACCCTCCGCAGTTCCTTCTCCCATCTCCGCTCCAAAGTCCCATCGACCGCCGCGGGTCCTCCCCGGACGCCCGCAATGTACGGCGACCAAAACAAGTTTTCAACCCACGCGCGCCTTTTCGCCGCTCAGCGAAGGACCACGAGCTTCTGGACCCTCGCTTGCCCTGCCGCTTCCAACCGGCAGAGGTACAGGCCACTCGGCACCCCGCCCAGCTCCAGACGCAGCCTGTGCCAGCCCGCCGCCTGCGGCTGGTCGAGGAAAAGCCGAACCAACCGGCCGCGCGCACTGTACAACGCGACCTTCACCCTATCGGCGCGGGGCAAGTGATAAAGAAGCTCGGCACCGCTGTTGGTCGGATTTGGGCTAAGGGGGAGCAGAACCGGACCCGCGGCCGTTCCCTCGGACTCCTGGGCCGAAACCGCAGTCAGCCCCCTGGAGGTGCCGTACAATTCAAGCTCGCGGATCTGGTAGCCGAGCTGAGGATTGCTCGACTGGACAATCAACAGGCGCACGTACCGGCAACGCAGCGGGCTGCGCACCAGATCGTCCACACCGCCCTGACTGACCACACTCGTCGCAAAGGAACCCTGAGCCCCGGAGGCGTCCATCCCCTGCACGTGAAACAGCTTCCCGTAGACCTCCCCCCAGCGGACCACCACGCGCTGTAGCAGGATCTCCCGCCCGAGGTCCACAAGCACCCACTGCGTGCCCGAACGCTCGGACTGCCAGTACGTCTCCTCCGAGCCATCAAAGGCTCTAGCCAGATCCGAGCCGTAGGCCGTGCTCGAAGCCTGATAGCCAGCTGCAATACGCGCCCGATTGATCTCGGCGGCCTCCCGGAGCTCGACCGTCACCACCGCCGTGTCCGACACAGCTCCGGTGGCCACCAACCGATAGCGAGTAGTCTGCTCGGGCCGTACGACGAGGGAATCGGTCGGCTCTACGGGCACACCGTCCAGAAAGGCGCGGGAGTTGGCCGAGGTGCTCCAGCGCAAGACGCTGCTCTCGTCGGAGCCGAGCTCCAGCACCGGCGGCTCCGCCCGGAAAAACTTGATCGTGCCCGACGGGAGGAACTGCACCGTGACTTCGGCCGAATCCTGGTAGTCCGGGCCCCAGGCCATCAGGCGAAAGGCCTCCGTCCGGGAGAGGGAAATGGCCAGAGAGTCCGCCTCGGGGACCGGCTTCCCGTTCAGCGTTACCTGTGAACCCGCGGAAGTCTTCCAGTGTAGCCAGGTCGCTTGCCCCTCCTCCAGCACGGGCGCATCGGCGTAGAAGTACTCAATCACCCCCGGCGGCGGATTCAGGATCGCCTCGGCCGCGATCAGAGCCATCTGGCGATAGCCCTCCGCATTAGGGTGAATCCCGTCGGGAAAGAGATCCCCCATCCCCTGCATCCGGCTGTAGAAATCGATCAAGAGCGTCTTGAGGCTGACGCGCACGGAGTCGATCAGCGGGATGATCTCGTCCCGGATCACCGCGTTGCGGATGCCAAAGCCGTCCTGAAAGACGGGCGGCGGAAAGCCGACGTAGATCCTGGGCCTGGAGTCGAGGGCACGAAGCTCCCGCACCATGTCGGCGTAGTCGTCAAAGAATTCGTCTCGGTACTGCCAGTTCCACGGCTTGCTATCGTTCGTTCCGAGGAGGATGATCACGACGTGGGGCAGAAACCGCTTGGCCTCCACAAACTGCGGCTGGTTCCAGTAGGGGAGATCTCCCTTGCGAAGCATGGTGGTGCCACCCACTCCGAAGTTGCGCACGTCGTAGGCGCTCCCCAGAAGGGTGTCCAGCTGGTTCGGATAGGAGCGGATGTTCGTCTGCCCGTAGCCCTGGGTGATGCTGTTGCCGATGCACGCAATGCGGATGGGCTCTCGCTGCGCGTAGAGCACGGGGGATAGGACTGCGAACGCGACGCAGAGGGTGACAACGGTCCGCATCCCTGCCTCTCCTTTCCGGTTTGGGGACGACCACGCTCCGTCCTCGCACCCGCGGCCCAAGGGTTGCCGTTGGCGGCGCTCGATTCACCCGCCGGCGACCGAATGGACGTCCGCTGTGAAGCCCAATGTACATCGCCTCTCGGGGCTTGTCAATAGCCGGACGACAAGAAGCAGGGGTGCTGCCCCAAATCCGGCGGGACGGGTGCCAAGCACCTACCGGACGGTCCCCCGCGAATGATGGGTGGGCCAAGGCAAGGCGATCCGCTCCCGTCCGGCGTGGCTCAAGGCCTGAGCGGAATCGGTCCTCGCGGGGGTTCCATCTGCCTTGCCGACCGTCGCAGCGGCGCTGGCGATCCGAAAAGACGGCAGAACATGGCTGAGCGCTAGCCCCCTCTCGCCAAGCAGATGGGCGGCGGCCAGGGGCCCCGTCCGCAAGAGGTAGTAGGCACAGCGGGGGTCAACGTTGGCATCTCCACCCACTTTTTCCTCCCGGTCCCCGGGCCCTCGGCAAAGCGCTCAGCAAACCGGCTACTCGAAGAAACACACCTCCTCAGCAAGCAGCTACCGGAGGGAGTAAGCCCCCTTGGTCAACGGTAGAACCCTATGGCCGCGGGTCGGCAATCCTCCACAAAGCTATCCGTGACCTCGGGAACAACGGACTCGCTACCGGAGAGTTATTCCCGCTCCCTCTCCTCCAAGTGCAGCCGGTGGAGTATACGGTGGGCAAAGGGGGCGACCAACACCGCGAAGACGCTCAAGAACGCCGCCCCCGAATACAAGGCGTAGAACGAAGCAAACAGCTTCCCCCAGTTGGTCTTTAGCTCGTTTACCGGTCCCATGCCACCCAGTATCATTGCGGCGTTCATAAGGGCATCAATCCACGAGAGACCGGCAATGAAGCGGTACCCAACTACCCCGATAGCCAGGGAGAAGGCAACCACCCCGAAGGCAAGCAAGGCATGAAACAGTAATCTCCTGACGAAAAGATGCCGGGGCAAGATCGGCTCAGACCGGTGTTCGTAGCGGAAAATTCGGGGTACAGGTTTCCGGCGCATGGGGTCAGACACCGATACACAGCTGTCCAAGAGCTCGGCGCGAAGCGCCGCCCGTGGCACCGCGCTCCATTGGGGCGCGCTACCTTTCAAGCCCCTTGCGTTCCGAAGCCTTGAGGTATCCGCACCCCATCAGGATACGGACCTCCTGTAGAACCACCGTTTGGCAAGTTCGGCGGTCAAAGCGTAAGTGAGTACAATCACCGCAAGCACCACAAGGAAGAGCGGTGGCAGAGGCACGAAACCAAAGGGCACGCTCAGAGGGCTATAGGGCAGCGAGAGGGTCGCCACCACTACCAAGACGGTTGTGAGGAGTAACGGCCGTGACGGACCGTTACGCCAAAATGGCCCATGGGTGCGGAGGACTAACACGATGGTCGCCGCCGACACCACCGACTCGGCGAACCAACCGGTACGGAACTTATCTGCCCCCGCGTGCAATACCCAGAGCAGAACACCGAAGGTCAGGTAGTCAAACAGTGAGCTCACCAAACCGAACGTGAGCATGAAACGGCGGATGAAGTGGACATTCCAGCGACGAGGCCGCTCGATCCAGTCCGGATCTACCCGGTCGGTGGCGATCGTCATCTCTGGAAAATCGGTGAGCAGGTTGGTCAGAAGGATTTGCTTGGGTAGGAGCGGCAAGAAGGGCAGGAAAAGGGAGGCGCCAGCCATACTAAACATATTGCCGAAGTTCGCGCTTGTCGCCATGAAGACGTACTTGAGCGTATTAGCGAAGGTGCGCCGCCCCTCCCGCATCCCTGTCTCGAGCACGGAGAGATCGCGTTCAAGCAGCACGATGTCTGCGGTCTCTCTGGCTACGTCCACGGCCTCTTGGACGGAAATTGAGACGTCCGCCGCGTGCAGGGCCGGGGCATCATTGATACCGTCGCCCATATAGCCCACCACGTGTCCCGCCTTGCGGAGAGCGCGGATGATCCGTTCCTTTTGGTGAGGCTCGACCTCTGCGAAAATATCCGTGTCTCGCACGCGCGCCCACAAAGCCTCGTCACTCAGAGCGTGCAGTTCCGGACCGGTCACCACGCGCGTAGCGTTCAGCCCGACCTGAGCGCCGACCCGTGCAGCAACCAGCGCGTTATCACCGGTGATCATCTTGAGGCGCACGCCCAACCGACCGAGCCCTTCCACGACAGCCGCGATCCCTGGTTTTGGCGGATCGGCCAAGGCCAACAGGCCAACAAAGGTCATGTCCGCCTCGGAATTGCGGTCGATCGGTCTCGTCCCGTCCCATTCCCTCACCGCCACTCCGAGAGTGCGGTATCCCTGCCCGCTCAACTCCGTATAGAGTCGTTCAATCGTGCCAAGCAGGTCCGCAAGGGATCGCTCGCTGCCGTCCGCAAGTTGCGTCGTGGCGCATACTCCGAGCACGCTGTGGACAGCGCCCTTGGTCACGAGGAAAGCCTGACCTTGGTGCTCGACTAACACGCTAAGGCGTTTGCGTTCGAAGTCGAAGGGCACCTCGCCCAACTTACGCCAACCATCCAGAGCGAAGGTCCGGTGGGAACGAATCGCTTCGTCAATCGGATTGGCGAACGCCGTCTCATAAACGGCATTGAGATAGGCGTAAAAGAGAACGCGCTCGCTCTCTTGCCCATCCGGACCGATGGCTTTATGAACTTGCATCCGGCCTGCCGTCAGCGTGCCCGTCTTATCCGAGCAGAGCACATTCATACTTCCAAAGCTCTCGATCGCTGCCAAACGTTTGACGATGACCTTCTGTTCTGCCAACTGCCGTGCGCCTTTTGCCAGATTGACGCTGATGATGGCGGGAAGGAGCTGGGGTGTGAGCCCAACGGCCAACGCAAGGGCAAACAGGAAGGAATCCAAGATGGGCCGTTGAAAATACACGTTGAAGGCGAAGATCAGAATCACGAGAATCA
>JAPDPT010000093.1 GCA_034506315.1 candidate division KSB1 bacterium
AATCCGTGACCGTCTCACGCAGCCGGTACTCCATGAAGTAGACATAGGCGTGTTCCAGGTTGGGCTCCACCGGCTCGGCCGCGTAGGAATCCAGTTCTTCCGCGACAACCTCCACTTCCCAACCACGCTCGGACGGGATGGTCACAATGACGGGGTAGCGAAGCTTGATGTCCTCGAGCTCGCGATCGGACACCTCGAGGCGCCAGGCGTGGCCGCGCGCAAGCTCGACGAGCTTTTCGGGCGCTCCCTTGAAGACGACTTCTCCGCGGTGCAGGAGGGCCATGTCGGAGCAGGTACTGGAGATGTCCCCGACGATGTGGGTGGACAGGATGATGATCACGTCGCCGCCGGCGATGTCGGCGAGAAGATTGCGGAAGCGGATCCGCTCCTCGGGGTCGAGTCCGGTGGTCGGCTCATCCACAATGATGACCTTGGGACTTCCGATGAGGGCCTGGGCGATACCCAAGCGCCGCTTCATTCCGCCCGAGAGACGATTGCAGAAGCGGTCGCGGGCGTCGTAGAGGCCCACTTTCTCGAGCATCTCGTCCACGGCCTCTCTACGCTTCCTCGAATCCGTGAGTCCCGATAGGCTGGCCACGTAATCGAGGAACTCCCAGGTTCGAAGATTGGGAAAGGTGTGGAACTCTTGCGGGAGATAACCGGTCATGGCGCGGATCTCACGGCGGTTCCTGCGCAGGTTCAGGCCGTTGAACCAGACCTCGCCCGCTGTGGGCTCGATCAGGGTTGCGAGGATGCGCATCAACGTCGTCTTCCCCGCGCCATTGGGGCCCAGAAGCCCGAACATGCCGCTGCCGATCTCCAGGCAGACGTCGTTTAGCGCCCGCTTCCCCTTCTCATAAATCTTGGTGAGATGCTCGATTCGGATGCGCATACCTCCAACATCCCGCTCTGGGGCAAGGCTCGGGGGCGCACGCCAGGCCCGCTCCCCGAGCTCGATCCTCATCCCTTGGTTCCGAGGTTCGACGGCGCAGGCGAGGAAGACCGACCCCAGGCAATTCAGTCTCGCCTTCCTCCTCGCGGGGTACAGCTACCGCTGGCTAGGCGCTCCGGGCCTCCGGCCACGACGTTGACGGAATTCCTCCTGCATCTTCCGGTACTTCTCCACCTGTTCGGGAGTCAGGACCTTTTCGATCTCCTTGTCGGTCTTCTCCCGCCGCGCACGGAACTGTTCCATGGCCTGCTGGCGTTCCTCCGGGCTCATGTCGCGAAAGCGCTCCCGATCCATGCCGCTGAACTGGGCGGCCTCTTGCTCCAGGATCTCCCGGATCTTCTTCTCCTGCTCAGGGGTCAGGTTCAAGACCTCGTCCATCCTCTGCAGGCGGCGTTCGACCATCTGTCTGGCCCGTTCGTTCAGCTGCACCTTCTTCTCCGCCTGCTGTTGCTGACCCTGCGCCAGAGAGGCAGCGCAGATTCCGGCCACCAAGGCAGCAGCCAAGGCAAATCTCGCCAATCGCATCGCCGTACCTCCACACACTGGTTCTCCCAGAGACCACGAGCATGACCATGCCCGCTTTCACACAGGAACCTGACTCACGCTTTAATACCCCCGTTGCGCCCAAAACTTGCTACCCATCGCGCGATTCCCAGAGCCTCTTTGGCCGTTGGAGCCGTCCCAACGACGACCTGCCCGCGCGCACGACACGGTACCCGGATGGCTCAAGGGCGTCTCAGGTGTCGCCTTGGCAAGCGGAGAGCCGGGATCCCCAGCGTGCCCAATAGGCAGTCGCGAGACACTACCCTCTGGGCCAGGCCGACGAAAGCACGAATTGAGATGCCACAGGACCAAGCGGGGCGCCTCGCGACAAAAGGCTCCCCACCATCTGGGTGGGCCACTCCCGGACGAACCGACCGGGCTCTTCCCGCTTCTGGACTTTGGGGAATGGTCTCCTCGGCTCAAAGGAAGGCGACGGCATCCGCAGATTCCGCCACCCCAGGAAGCAAGGCGGAAGGAAACGTCGAGTTACGGAGCCTGCGAGACGACCACCCGTCTTCCCCCAACTTGGTCACTGGCCCCGCCGACCCGACGCTGCCTATCGCTCGCTACACAGCTCACGGGACGCAGAAGCCCCCTTCCAACTCTCAGCAATCCCCTTGTGGACGCCCGCCACGGACGAATCGCGTTCCCAACAGGCTCGGGCACGTTTAGCGACCGCGCGGGCTCTTGGAGAAGACCAGCCAGCCTCCAGACAGCGTAGCCAGCTTGGCTGCAGGCGGGTACTCGCCTCGTAGCTGGAACGCGTAGTGTCCCACAGGCGTGAGCTGGCACGAGAACACAGCCGGTCCACGCGACACGTTCAGGTAAGGACCCCGACTGTCCTCCCCGAACTCGGCCCAGAAGATCGGCCCTCGGCCCCCTTGAATGGACAAGCTTCCCACGTATTCACCATTTGGCAAGAACAGGAACAGGCGATCGGAGAAATGATCGGTAACCCCAACGTAGTTGAGCCCCTCGAGCCAGATGAGTCTGGCCGGAGAGCGAAGACCCTCTTCCCAGGCGGCCTGGAGACCCGGAATTCTGTGCAAAGATGGCAGCTTGCCGAACCAGAGCACGGAATCGTACGCGTCCGCCGCCCAGACCAGGTCCCCATATCGCGGGAGACAGAGCACCGCTGTCGGCCTGCCGTCCAGAGCGATGGGATCCCCTGCCGGCTGAAGGTCGGGGTCTACCGGGACGAGTTTTCTGCCGTCTGCATCTGCAAGGATGAAGCCTGTGGAGCTCGGCGAAATGTCAGTCCCCCAGGCAATCCCTATGGACCCAAGATCGAGGCTCCGTGGCGAACCTTCGTCCTCACCGGGTAATCCGTACGCGCGATTGTTGGCAACGTCCAACAGCCATACGGTACCGTCCGCACCCATGGCAAACTTGCCGATGTGGATCGTCGGCTTCCCCAATTCCTGCCCAAGCGTCAGGTTCCTGCCGATGAATTCGTACCGGTGAGCCAGGCGATTGAACTGCAGCTCCCCTTGCGACGTCTTCCACACGGAGATCGAGCCTTCCGCCCCTCCTAACGCAATGCCCGAGCCCGCAATGTTCAGAGCAGGCAAAATGCCTACCGCTAGCGTCTGGTGAGGCTGGACAAAAAAGGTATCCACGTAAACTGGCCAGAAACCGTCGGCCCAGAGGATGAATTGGTGGCGCACGCCGACCGGAAGCTGCATCTCTTCGCCTGCGTAGCGAGGCAAGTCCCTAACGACGCCTCCGTCCCTGAGTACGGTGAGACGAACAGGGCCCGTACGACCACCGAGGGCCAGAGCGACGGGCACATCCGCACCCAGCAAGAACTCGCGAGGTCCCTCGACATATTCCGAAGGGGGGGATTCCCACCAGAGCCTGGGGGGCTCCGGAGCGGGAAGAAAGGCCAGGATGTAGTCGGTGAGAGCCTCCAGGAGGTCCAGGTAAAGGGAGCGAGAGATATTCCCTTCGGACAGGTCGTGTTTTAGAACGTCCCATCTCCGCGGCGGGTCATCGGGCAGGAGCTGGGGTTGTGGCGCCGAAGCCTCGGGCGACAAATCTGGAATCTGCTCCTTAACCCGCTGCAGGCGGTACTGAAGCCACTCCAACCGGTAGCCTGCCTGGAGCAGCTGCTGAACCTGCTGCATAGCCCGACCCAGGGCCATCTTGCCGTCTGCGTCGGGTCTCCCACCGGTCCGAAGCCACCAGAACCAGTAAGCCGCGCGCGGGTCCACTTGGGCAATAGCCTCGAACTGGGAGCGCGCACCCCCCCATCCCAGCAATTCCAGCGCGAGGGAACCACGATAAAAAGCAAGCTCATTCCTGTGCGGCGCGTCGAGTGCGTTTGCGTCTATACCCTTGAGCTCGGCCTCTGCATTCTCGAGGCGCCCTCTGGCCACCAGAGCAAACGCCCGCGTCATAGCCCACTCAGCCCGACGATTGGGATCATCCGGGGGCCTCACGCTGCTAAGAATCTGAATGGCCGTGTCAAATAGGCACCCACGACTCAGAGGCGCCAGGGCCAAGGCAAGGAGACTCCGTTGCCAGGGATCATTTGAGCTAAGCAATGGATTCCCAGCCAGGACGGGATGGGTGATCCTCCCTGGGCCTGGATCGGGTTCACAATTCACGAGTTTGACGAGGCGCGCCCCGAGTGCGTAGAGTGCGTGAAGCTCAGGATCCGCAGAGTCATGTGTGGGCGGGAACAAGCCTATGGGCAAGATTCCTCCCCCCGGACACAATCCGGGTGTCCTCCCGCGCCAAAACTGGAGTAGAGTTGCGAAGTCATCCCAAAGGCTCTGGGCTGGTCGGGGCTGCAAGGACAAAATCGCGTCCATACCCTGGATCTCGGGCTCGGCGCCGGGGCATTCCCCAAAGCAGCTCCCGCTCAAAGGCTGGCAGTCCGGGTAAGACCGCCGCCTGGCATCCTGGACCCAACGCGCTGTGCGAAGTGCACGAAGCCCTAAGCACCGCAGACAGCCGCCGGAGACTCCTTCCAAATAGCGCTGTAATTCCTCGAGGGGAGGTGCGTTGGACGCACCTAAGACACGAAGACGCGCCCCCAATCGGACAGCCCAAAGGGTCGCTGTGTCCAAGAGCTCGCGGGCAACCTCCGGTTGGCTCAGAGAGGCCAGACAGTTTACGGCCTCTCTGGCATCTGCGAACGACTCGGCAAAGGCGCGGTTCTCCGCACGGGTTTCCGCTCTGCGCAGAAGCGCGATCCCCAAGAGGAAGTTTCTGTCCTTATCGACGGATCTTGGAAAAGCACGGTCCTGCAGAATCGCGACGCATCTGTCCAGCTGCGAAGCATCGCGTGTAAGCTCGAACAGGCGCAACCGGCACCACGCTTGCACGAGCCGGACGAAATCTCGCCTCTCAGACGGTAGATCTGCCCCTACCTCGGCAACCGATGCGAACTGATCGAGAGCCTGCTGGAGACGTCCTCGGTCCCTCTGCCGCACACCCAGGACGTAGTTGCCAAACGCAACTGTATAGGAAAGAGAGGCGCGTTGAAAACCCGTCAGAGCGTTTTCCCGGAGACATGCCTGTCCGGCATCCGTCAGCGTCCTCAGAACCTCCGGGGAACCGCCGCTCAACGTCTGAAAAATCGCTCCGACCAGCGAGAACTCGAGTTCCTGGCAGCTGGGCTGGGCCGCACACGGGCTTATCCCCCCTCCCGGGCCAAAGCAGAAGGCCACAAGCAGGAGCACAGCGCTCGAAGCCGAACAAAGCCTCATCTCACGAACGATCACGGCTCGCCTCTTGCTTTGCTCCAGCATCGACTACCGCCCGGGCCTGGTGGAGAGCACCACCTGATACCCTCCTTCGCGGCATCCTGGCACTTCCAATGGGTTGATTCCAATTGCCCCCTGGCAGCGTTGTGCCAGCACCATAACTTCACGCGCTATCCTACTTACGTCAACTCTTCCGCCATCCAATCCGACGATCGGGAGTACGTACCTCGAGCATATCGAGCTGGGACATATTACGTAGCAGACGGTACAATGGGGCCCAGGGAAACTGTCAGGATCGATCTCGAGCCAGATGAGTTCCCACGTCAGGTCGGGCCGAATCCGCAACAGGAATCGGCCGGTGAACGGAAAGGCGTACCGAAGGTAACCCTGCCACCGCTTGCACACCGCGCTAATTCGCTCATTGAGGGGCGGCGGATCCGGGTACGTCGGACGAATGTCGCTGACCCTGCCCGCCAACACATCCACTTCGAACTCGAACGGAAGATTGGGACGAGGGCCGGCCCGTAAATCAAGGACCGGCGCAGCACCCGACTTGAGGTACCGGACGCACTCAATTCTTGGCTGTATGGGTATCTGGAAGGCGAAATACCCACGCGGAACCCAACACTCCGGCTCTTGCACCCCGGTTGATTGGCTCAGGGTCTCGCTGGGGTTGAGTAGCCAATGAGCGAAAGGATACAGGAGGGCGCCCGCCACCAAGCCCATTACTATCAGAACCAGAACCCCCCCTCGGTCCAGATCGGCCACTCTCGCCCTTATCCGGGATAGCATCCTTCGCCCTCCCTCCTTGGCTCCACTCCAGCCACCGGTCTTCAGGATCATCGGTTTGAGGGCCCCACAGACGCCGTCATGCCGGCCCTACGGGTCGCACACTACGACCGGAGGCAGGTAAACCACACTGAAACGATCCGGGATTCGGTAGGCATCTGCCGATTCCGGCGAGAGGAACCACTGCGCAACCGCGCTCCCGGATTCCCGACAGAGCTCAACCACATCGTGCACTTCGCCAAAGGTGAATTCGTGTCCGTTATCGGGACCCGCGATGATCAACACACTGGACGCACCGGTAAGAGCTTCCCGGATGTCCTCTGCGTGTGGACCATGATACAACCTGAATTGGCGATTCGCACTCAACCCTTGCAAGTCGGCGATCGCGCTGGCCGTCCGTACGGTATTCCAGACTGCAGCCATCAGTGACCCAGCGCAGCTGGGGAAACCAACGTAGTAAGTCTGCCACTGCCCTCCTCCCGCGTGAAGCCACTTCAGAGCCACCACAGCATAGCCCGCAGCGCTTCCATCGCGCGTGAGAGCTTCATTGGCATAGGCACCCTCGCGTCGGAAGAGGCCCCCACCTGGCAGAATGTTCAGGGAAACGAGGAAGAAGATCAGGAGTAGGAAAATGCAATCAATCAGAGGGGTCAGCTCTACCCTCCGGAGGTCTGTGTCTCTTCTTCTCATCCGACCCTGCATTGATTTCCCTCCTGCCTTGCGAAGGCAAGACCGCCCGGCCCTCAAGATGGCACATGCAGCGCGCGCACAAAGACGTATTTGGGCTGGATCCAGTTCACCGAGTACGCCACCTCATAAAGCACTTTGAACAGGGAGACGGGAGTTGACGGCGGCATCCGCACGTGCAGCTGGGCGGAGCCTCCTGGAGGGAGGGTGCTGGACATTTCGTGCAAACGGCCGACGATGACGGTGGCCACTTCCTCCCATCTCTCGGAGTCGAGGAGCACCGGATAATGAGCTACCACCCAGGCGATATCGTCACAGTCACATTCCCCCACTCCCACCTTTCCAAG
>JAPDPT010000094.1 GCA_034506315.1 candidate division KSB1 bacterium
ATGTGGAGCGGCTCCAACGCGGCATCGAGATGGGAGTGGCCAACTCCATCCTGATCAAGCTCAATCAGATCGGCACGCTGACCGAGACTCTGGAAACCATCGAGTTGGCCAAGCGCGCCGGGTACACAGCCGTGGTGAGCCATCGCAGCGGCGAGACCGAGGACACGACCATCGCCGACCTGGCCGTGGCTACGAACATCGGGCAGATCAAGACGGGATCGGCCTGCCGCACGGACCGCGTGGCTAAGTACAACCAACTCCTGCGGATCGAGGAAGAACTGCAGGAGGCTGCCGCGTTTGCGGGAATGAGCGTCATCAAGAGGAAGTTCTAGGATCAGGTATGGGTACGTTTCTCCGGGCCAGCGGCCGCCGTGGGCAGACCGGCCGCTGGCTCCGTTTTGCCCTGGTCGTCCTCCTCCTCTACATCTTTATCTTCGGTGACTACGGGGTCTACAACTATTTCCGTCTGGTTCGCCTCCGCAACCGGATCGTCCGCGAAATCGACCAGCTGCGGCGGGAAAAGGAAGAGCTCGCTGCGGACATCGAGCGACTGAGCACAGACCGCGCCTATCTTGAGAAGCTGGCTCGCGAAAAGTACCATCTCGGGAAACCCGGCGAAAAGATCTACGTCTTGCGGAAAAAGAAGTAGGCCTGAGGTGTCCTGCCCATGACCAACCATCGGGGGATGCAGGAGGAAAGAAGCCGTTCGGACGCAGGAAGTGGAGGCTATTCTTTGACTGATAGGAAGCCGGAGAGTTGGCGCAAGAACCTTCGTGCCTATTTTGTCACGGGACTCCTGATCATCATTCCCGTGGTAGCGACCATCTACGTCCTCAACCAGCTCTTTCTGCTGCTCGACGGTGTGCTTGGAGACCTTGTGAACCGGCTGTTTGCCAAGGTCTTCGGGTACAGCTCTTCGGTGCGAATCCCGGGGTTGGGCCTTCTGGCCCTCCTCCTGCTCATCCTTGCCACGGGAGCCGCCGCGCGCAACTACCTCGGCCGGAAGGTGTTCGAGGTGGGGGATAATTTGATCACGAGAGTTCCCCTCGTGAATCGGATTTACATGACCGTGCAGCAGATCAGCAAGGCCTTCTTCTCGGAACGGAGGGAGTTTCTCAAGCGGGCGGTTCTAATTGAGTATCCCCGAAAAGGGGTCTACTGCATCGGTTTCTACACCCAGGATACGCGCGGAGAGATTCAGGACAAGCTGGAGAACGACATTGTCGGGGTTTTCCTTCCCACCACACCCAATCCCACGTCCGGGTTCTTGCTTTTCGTCCCGCGCGCCGAGGTTATTGAGCTCGACATGCCCATCGAGGAGGCCCTGAAGCTGGTGATCAGCGGGGGAGCCGTGGTCCCCTATGACCGGCGCCAGGTTCAGAGGCTAGCCCCTCCTCACCTCTGGCCCAAGGCGAAGAAGCGCAAGGGCATCGTCACACCGATATTGCCTAACCTCGTTCGGGGCCGGCGGCCGACCGACCCGGCCAGCGCCAAGCCCGAACAGGCCGTGAAACCCTCCGATGCGTCGTAGATGGGTCTACTTCTGGCCAGTACTGTGTAGCCTAAGCCTCGTGCTCGGTGCAGCCCCCGCGTCGCAAGGGCAGAGCAGTCCCATCATCTCCGGCGCATTCGGACAAGAGTTTAATTCGTACAAGTGGACGTGGAGCATCTCTTCCGTCTACCCTCTGGGGAAGAGCTGGTTCTTCCGGGCGAGGGAAAACTTCGTCAGCTCCCTCCTGGCGCTTGAGCAGGCCGGAGACCGATGGAAAGACGACCAGAATCTGGCCCTTGAGGTTGGCCGTCCGGTGATTGGGGGCATGACCTTCCGCACCGGAGGGCGGGTCATGAGGTTCTGGGACCGGCAGTCCGGATTGCCAAACGATTTCAGCCGACAGGAGCTGTTCTCTGGGATTGATTTCGAGTGCCGGAGGCCAGTGCGGATAGGCTTCGAAGCCGGCCCGTGTCGGGAGGTGCGTTACAGGCGCCCGGAGTGGGGATGGCACTGGCAGGCCGTAGGGCAGGCGGACGATTACGAGCTCGGAGCGTACGCCCACGAAGCTCTGATCTCGTGGAGCGGAACCCGGTTGGGGGAGCGGCTCAACCACGAGGGGCATCTGGCGTATCAGGTGGGCCGGGAATTTCAGGCCGGGGCGGCAGACTCCTTCCGCGTCTCGTGGGAACGTTTCCGACGCGATCAATACGTGAGTCCTGACCTCGACCGCGAGCAGCTACGCGAGTCTTCGGTGCGCGTAGAAAACCGCCTCCACTACGCTCTGCCCGGGGACTTCCGTGCCGCTCTCTCGAGCCGCTACTTCGCCGAAACGGTGGAGGTGCGGCAGATTCTTGCGGGTCAGACGAGCCGCTGGCGCTCCCGGCGCGAAGACGAAGTCTCGAATAGCCTGCTGCTATTGCGCGATGGAGAAAGGGCTGACGGGGCCCTCGAGATCACGTACCGCTCCCATCGGAGCGGCTACCGGATGCCGAAGACCGAGGAGCGAACGCCCTTCTCCCGGAGCGTGGCCTTTGTGGCTCCCGATAATCAGTGGAGCCAGCTGGGTCTGGGCAGCCGCCTGGCTATGACTCTGGGCGCCAGGGATTCCGTGAGCGTGATGGCTCGCGTAAGCAAATTGCAGTACGACACCCCCGACACGAATAATTTCGACGACCATGATGAGCTCCGGTGGGATCTTGCCGCCATGTGGAAGCACTTCCTGAGCCCGAGCCTCCGGCTGGAGGTACGCTTGGGCGCTGGCTTTTACCATCTGGTCTATATCTTCGCAGAGAGGAGCGCCGATAACCAATGGAACCGCGTTTTCCGCGTCTCCCCGGCTGTGGAGGTACGTCCCTTGCCAGTGCTGCGGGTGCGCCAACGCTTCGAGGTTATGGCCAACTACGTGGACTACGATTTCGAGGATCCTGCCCAGCCTATGCGCAGCTTCGTCTTCCGTCGCTTTCTCGCGGAAGACTCGATGCGGGTCGATCTATCCCGGACGCTACGTCTCCAGGTGGTTCTGGCAAGGCAGCTGGAAGAAACAGGCCGCCTCTACTGGGATCAATTTGAGGAACGACCTCTGACCGGTCGCCAGGAGTGGAGAATGCGTTTGGGGGTCTCCCGGAGGCTGGGACGTCGTACAACCGTGGAGGCCGGTTTCATCTACTACGATCGCCTGGAGTCGCGCTTCCAGTGGACGGGCGCGACGTACAGGTCGATTCCGTTGGGCCGTTACGTAGCTCGTGGGCCCCTGCTGGCCCTGCAGCTGTGGGCCAAGGGCGGGACTCATGTGCTGGGCCATGTACAGCGACAGAGGATCTCGCCTCGGGTGGGGCGTCCCTACTACACCAACTTCATCAGTCTGAGCGCGCACTGGGAACTGTGAATGGCTCCGAGAAAGCGCAAGGCTCCGCTCCCCTCTCCCCTTCAATTAGCGATTGCGAGTGAGCCGCAGAAAATCGCCGAGGTGGAGGAAGAGGTGGAGCGCTACCTGCTCCCCTGGGTGCCCGCGGAGGACGACCGCGACAGCATTGCCATCGCGCTCACCGAGGCCCTCAGCAACGCCATCTACCACGGAAACCGACTGGATCCGCGTAAGCAGGTGGTCATCTGGGTCTGGATCGAGCCCGGGCAGGTGAAGCTGAGGGTCAAAGACGAGGGTGAAGGGTTCGATCCCAGCGCTCTGGAAGATCCCCTGACCCCCGAGAATCTCCTAAGGGATCGAGGACGGGGTATCTTCATTCTGCGCGCTCTTATGGACAGCGTGGACTTCGATTTCAGCCAGGGAGGGACTGTGGTCACCCTGGTCAAGAAGCTGAAAGGCCCGGCCCAATGAGATTGTGGTTGCACTTGGCGGCGGCCGTCTACTTGACGGTCGGGTTTGTCCTTTCCCTTCTTGGGGTGCTGGCCTTTCGCCAGGCTGAGGCCGCGCGGGTCGGACGCTACGCAGCATGGACCATTTTATTTGCGGCTCTGGGGGCTTTCACGGCAGGTACGGAGCTCGCTCTCCAGGCGGAGTACGGCTACCCACCCGCAATCTTCCGCCCCCTGGGTTGCGTGTGGGAGTTCTTCTTCCCAACCCTCCTGGGTCTATCCCTTCTCTACCCGGTTGAACATCCTCTCAGCCTCCGGCTGCCCCGGGTACTCCCCTGGCTTTATGCTCCGTACGTCTTTCATCTCCTGGTGGTGTCCTTCTTGCCTGCGGAGCTGGAAGTTCCGCGCGGTGCCATGGAGTGGGCACGAGGGCTGCTGGCTCCGCTACGGGTCCTGGGCGCTCTGTCGACGGCTTTTCTGGAGCAATTGCTTCGCTTCCACGCCACATCCTTCGCCCTGGTGAACCTCGTTTTCTCGATGGCCGCAGTGGCCCTACTGGCCTGGGGCTATTCGGAACGGGTTGATCCGCGCCGGCGCCAGGAGGGTCGGTGGGTCCTGCCCGGTCTGTTGCTCGCGCTGGGGACGTACGCCCTGGCGTTTGCGATTCCTCGGCTGGTGCCCTTACCCCTTGCACCCTGGCTTCGGCACGCCTTTCTGCTCCTGGCCTTGCTCTTCGGAGCCTCTGCCTGGACGTGGGCGATCATCCGCTACCAGTTCCTTGGTCTGCGCCTGATTCTCCGTCGAGGTATGGTCTACTCACTTTCTCTGGGCATCATTGCGGCCGCCTATCTGATTGCCTACCGCCAGCTGGATCGCCTGGCTGTGTCGGCCCTGGGTCACGTGGCGCCGGCCTTGCACCTGCTGTTCCTGATGCTTGCGATCTTCTTCTTCCAGCCCCTTGTGCACGTCCTCGAAGGAGCGATCGAGCGACTTTTTGCGCGCGAGCTATTGGACGCTCAGGATCTGGTACAACGGCTGAGCGAGCAGGTCCTATCCATTTTGGAGTGCAAGGAGCTGGAAAATCGGCTGCGGGAGACGCTGGAGGGCGATTTGAACCTGGGGAGCATTTACCTTCTGGTCGATGATCCCCACACGGCGGTGCTGCGCGGGGTCAGCGATCCTGAGCGTGCGCCAGGCTGGGGCGGCTGGTGGAGAAATGCCATCCAGCAATCGTCGGCACCTATTTCGGTAGGCGAGCTTCGCCGAGAATCGCCGGTCGCCCTTGCATTTCCCTGGCCGGAGATCAGCGAGGCCTCTGTGGTCATCCCGATTCGCCATCGGGAGAACTTTCTCGGGGCCCTGATTGTGGATCCAGGGCCGGAACGGCGGGCGCTGCCGGCAGAGGAGATCGGGCTTCTGGTCTCGCTGGGGCGGCACGTGGCCACAGCCCTGGAGAACGCACGTCTCCATCGCGAGAGCCTGGAGAGGAGGAGGGTTCACGAAGAGCTTCTGATCGCGCGAGAGATTCAGAGGCAGCTCTTGCCTGCAACCCCTCCGCGTGTCACCGGCATTGAGGTGGCGGCCCTGAGCATTCCCTCGGCGGAGGTGGGCGGCGACCTCTACGACTTTGTGGAGCTGGGCCCGGACCGTCTCGGGGTGGCCCTGGGAGACGTCGCAGGAAAAGGGGTCCCGGCTTCCCTGCTGATGGCTCATATCCAGTCGGCCTTCCGCGTTCTGGCCGCCCGGTTGCCTTCCCCCGCCCAGGTCGTGGCCGCCCTGAATCGGCATCTCATCCAGCAGACCAGCCGGGACCGCTACGCGACGTTCTTCTTCGGCATCTTGGATAGCCGCGCCGGGAGCTTCCTCTACTGCAACGCCGGCCACAATTACCCCCTTGTCCGCTATCCGGATGGCGCAGTGGCGGTGCTCGCCCACAGCGACGTGGTGCTTGGGGTGCTCGACGACGCCTCCTACACCGACCACTTCGTCCAGCTGAAGCCCGGCTGCTCCGTGCTCCTCTACACAGATGGGGTTACGGAGGCGTTCAATCCCCGAGGCGAAGAGTACGGCGACGAGCGACTTCGGCAACTGGTAGCTGCCTGGGACGGACACTCCGTGCAGATCCTGCGGGACCAGATCCTGGAAGCTGTGCAGCAACACAGCGAGGGGACTGGCGGATTTGACGATATTACCCTCGTAGTCCTGAGCTTGGAATGATAGGGAAGCTATCGACACGCGCAATCGGCCTGGCCGTCCTTACGGTTCTGGTTCTGGGCCAGGCCTGGATGGGCTGGGCCGAGGCGGTGCGGGGAAAGGGGTCACGTCCCGTCGTGGCACGGCGCGTGCGGGGAAACCGCTACACCAAGCCTTGGGTCATCCTCCGTGAGCTGAGGACCCGGGTTGGGGAGAGCCCGGATTCGACCCGGCTTGCCGAGGATTGCCAACGGGTTCTCAACTTGCAGCTCTTCGAGCGCGTCGAAATTAGCCTCGAGCCCGGCCCAGACGGAGACACCCTGACGGTGCACGTCTGGGAGCGCTGGTACTTTTTCCCCTATCCGATGCTGTTTGC
>JAPDPT010000095.1 GCA_034506315.1 candidate division KSB1 bacterium
CTCCGTCTTCGCCCAGAAGCCCATCGTGTACAGGCGTCCGGCCTTGGCATCGTTCCAGTACAGGTCGGCATTGTTCACGCTCATCCAGCCATACGGCACGGGCAACACCGTCGGCTTCACCACCTTGAAGCTGCGGTCGCCCTGGTGTACCTGGTCTGTGGCCCACTCACAGCGGGCGCCTCCCACCGCCGGCGACGAGTTCCAGAAGTTCGGCCGCAGATCTTCCAGGTCGCCGTTGGGGAGGATGTTGGTTTGGGCGTACGAAAGCGCACCCATCCCTGTGAGCGCCAGAGCCACCGCTACGATCCACGCGATTCGTATCCCTCTCATCTTCGGGCCCTCCACTGCCTTGGTTCCACCTGCCAAAGGGACGCTCGAACAAGGTACTGCGCTTGCCGCTCGTTCCACCCCCACGTTCTTAGCTTTGGGCCTCGTCCTCATCACCTCCTTCCGGTAGGATGATCTTCTCCTTGGTCAGGTCCATGAGCCTGGGAGCGCGCTTCTTGCCGCAGCACGATTCCCGCAGGACAAGCTCCGTCGGGACGACCGTGCGGTCGAAGGCAATCCCCGGGCGCTCGATCACCTCCACAAGCCTTCGGAGCGCCAGGGCCCCCAGCTCTTCCTTGGGGACACGGAGGGTAGTCAGTGTGGGATCCACCTGGGAGGCGGCGTCGATGTCGTCGAAGCCGATGACTGCGACGTCGCCTGGGATGGCCCGCCCGGCCTCCTTGAGAGCGCGCATCACGCCAAAGGCTGTGGCGTCGTTGGCCGTGACTACCGCCGTGAAATCCACCCCCTCCTCCAGCATCTTCCGTGTGGCCCGGTAACCGCTGTCCATGGTGCAGTGGGCCTCTTCGGTCCGCTCCAGGCGAGGGTCACGGGCAATCCCATAGTCCTCCAGCCCTTTCCGATAACCCTCCAGTCGACCGCGGATGCTGGGATGGCCGATCTCGCCCCCGACAAAGGCGATGCGCCGGTGACCGTGCTCGACAACCAGGTGGCCGACGGCTCGCCGCACCGCCTGCTCATTGTCCAGGACGATGGACGAATAGGGCCGGTCCTTCACGTAGAAGTCTACCAGGACGAAAGGAACGCCGAGTTCGTGCACTCGCTCCACCAGCGACACAGGCACGTATCCGGCAAAGATGACCCCGTCCACATTGCGCTCCAGGAGGAAGCGAGGCAGTTGACCGGCGCTCTTTCCGCGCTTCTCCACCGTGGTGAGGAGGATATAGTAATCGTAGTTGCGGGCTTCGAACTCGCTGCCGAGGAAGATCTTCGTGTAGAAGGGCTCCGCGCGGGAGAAGTGGTCGCTCGTGAGGATGAAGCCGATGTTCCCGGTACGCTTACTGGCCATGCTTCGGGCAAAGCGTCGGGGGTGGTAACCGAGCTCTTCGATGGCCCGCAGCACCCTCTCGCGCGTTTCGGGGGACACCGGTCCGCGGTTGTTGAGGACCAGGGAGACGGTGCTGACGCTGACTCCTGCCCGTTTGGCGACGTCTTTGATCGTAGCTTGCATGGCTCGAAACGCTTCAACTCCAGTTCGTGGCCGGATCGGCCAATTACCCTCACTGCCCCCCGCTGGGGGCTCTACGACTTCACCGGTCCGGTCGAAACGTTTCGAGCCCAGGATACAAAATTCTTCGATCGCTGTCAAGAACTTTTTCACACCTATCACGACCTCCGCCTCGGAGGAGCGTGCCGCTCAGGCGGGGTGCCCGCCGGATCTCCAGCTAAGAGTGCCCTCCTTCCCCCTGTCCCGCAGGCCTTGCTCGAAACGCCTCGACGTAACTCCCACCACCTGCCGCCTTTTCCCTGCCCAAGTTCCCGGTTCGTACTGACTGTCGCTCACCAGGAGCCTGTGATTCTCCCTCGGGCAGACGGGAGATGCAGTGCGGCAGCCGAAGGAGATCCGGCCAACCTTGCCAGACACTCGACAAAGCCGATCGACGCCCCAAGCCCGCGAGAGGAGCAAGAGCTTGTTTCCGAGCGGCCGCTTTCGTATGTTGCGCCTGCGGCTGAAGTCGTGACAAGCTGCGCTTCAGGAACGAAGAACCAGTCTCCACCCTACCTTCGCGGACGCCAATGGCAACGACACGGGACCGTATTGAGCTCATCTTGGCGCGCGGAGTGGCTGTGGCTTTCGGCGCCTTGCCCCTGCGGATGAGCGCCAAGATCGGCGAATGGCTCGGCCTCCTCCTGTTCGACGTGGTCCGCCTCCGACGCC
Source organism: candidate division KSB1 bacterium (assembly GCA_034506315.1). Lineage (GTDB taxonomy): Bacteria > Zhuqueibacterota > Zhuqueibacteria > Oleimicrobiales > Geothermoviventaceae > Zestofontihabitans. The sequence continues at coordinate 2,228 of JAPDPT010000095.1, forward strand.
GGGTTGCGGAAGAAAACCTGCGCGCCGCCTTCCCTGAGCTCAGCCGTCGCCAGGTGACGCAGCTGGCCCGCCGCACGTATCGGAACTTCGGCATCACGCTCGCAGAGTTCGGAAAGCTTCCTCGTCTCGGCCGGGAGGAGATCGCCCAACGTGTGCACCTGGCCAACGGGGAGGTTTTGGCGGAGGTGCGCCGTCTTGGGCGCGGGGCGATTCTGGTGGGAGGCCACTTCGGCAACTGGGAGTGGATGGCCGCGGGAATTCAGGCGGCAGGATACAATCTGTACCCGATCGCTGCCTCACAGCGCAATCCCCTCGTCGACCGGCTGATCGACGAGGTCCGGCTGCGCGCAGGCCTCCGGGTCGTCAAGACGGGTGCGGCCTCTGTCCGGCAGATCCTCCAGATCCTGCGCCGCGGCGAGTTCGTGGGGATCCTCTTCGATCAGGACGCGGGACAAAACGGCGAGTTCGTCGAGTTTCTTGGAAGGCCAGCTTCGACGGCGCGAGGGCCAGCCGTCTTCCACCTGAAAACAGGCGCTCCGATCGTCCTGGGCATCCCGGAGAGAGTGACCCCCGGCCGCCATCGGGTCCATCTGCACCTCTTCGATTTCAGCGCCCTGCCCGGCACGGAGGAAGAGAAAATCCACCACGTGACCCAGGCGATCTCTTCTCGCCTGGAGGAAGCCATCCGCCGGCACCCTGAGCAGTGGTTCTGGATGCATCGGCGATGGAAAACCGCCCCGAAGACCGTGTGAGATGGCAAATCCGGAAAAGACGACAATCTCTCCGCACTCCCTCCTGGTCGTTCAGACAGCTTTCTACGGGGACGTAATCCTGGCCACTCCCCTGGTCCGTGCAGCGGCCTTCCTGTGGCCCCAGGCGGCCATCGATTTCCTGTGCCTTCCGCAGACTTCCTCGCTTCTGGCGAACCACCCGCTCTTGCGACGCACGATCGCCTACGACAAGCGGGGGCGCGAGCGAGGGCTCAGATCGCTTTTTCGACTGGCGCGACGCCTGAGGGGTAGCGGCTACGATCTGGCTCTCGTCCCCCACCCCTCGCTGCGAAGCGCCTTGCTCGTCTGGCTGGCCAGGATTCCGGTGCGCGTAGGATTCGACAGGAATACCGGACACAAGCTTTTCACCCACATCGTTCCGTACAGGAGAGAGCATCACGAGGTCGAGCGGAACCTCGGACTCCTGCGACCCTTCGGCCTGGAGGGCGGTACCTGGCGTCCCGAACTGTTCCCCTCCGAGGACGACCGAGAACAGGTGGACGCTCTTCTGGCTGGGCTGATCGGCTCCGCCTTCGCGGCCCTTGCTCCCGGCTCCGTCTGGCCAACCAAACGCTGGCCTGCCCCCTACTTTGCCGCCCTCGCAGCCGAGCTCAAGAGGCGATGGGGACTGCCCGGCGTGATCGTGGGCGGTTCGGGCGACGCAGCCCTCGCGGCCGAGGTCGAAACACTCTCGGATGGCGCGGCCTACAGTCTCGCGGGAAAGCTCACTCCTCTGCAGTCGGCGGAGGTCATCCGCAGGGCCGTTTTGCTGGTCACCAACGATACCGCTCCTCTCCATATGGCCTCGGCCACGCAGACGCCGGTCGTGGCCATTTTTGGGCCCACAATTCCCGAGTTCGGGTTTGGCCCGTACCGGATACCCCATCGGATCGCTCAGCTCGATCTACCCTGCCGGCCCTGTTCATCCCACGGTGGTCGGCGCTGCCCGATCGGTACGTTCGCGTGCATGCGAGAGCTGATGCCCGAGCGCGTGGCGGGGCTGGTGGAGGATCTCCTGCGCGAAGGCGCGGCCTCTCGGATGTCCCGCTCCATCCCTCTCGTAGCTGAGCCACGCCTTGCGCCTGTGCCGAAAGTCAGCCATCGGTCGCACCCCAGTGACCCGGTGGATCCCTGAGGGACCCCGAGTATGGAGCCGTTCGCCATGCGAGCACAACCGATCCTGCTGATGATTCTTGTAGCGGTGTCCTCTGTCAGAGCCGAGGACTTGTTCCTTCGGCTGAACCAGGTCGGCTTCCTCCCTCAGGAGGAAAAGACCGCGCTCGCGTTTAGCCACCGTCCCTCCGGCCATCGGAGGTTCGAGATTGTAGAGGCGACGAGCGGGCGGCGCGTACTGGGTCCTGTCAGACTGGGCAAGGACCTTGGGGCCTTTGCACGCTTCGCCCACCACTACGAGATTGACCTGACGCCGCTGCGGACCCCGGGTCTGTACGAGCTGCGCATCCTGGGCGGAGAAGGACAGGCCGTCCGTTTTACCGTCGGACCTCTGGTTTACCGCCCCTATCCCGCCGTGATCCTCTCCTATCTGCGGCAGCAGCGCTGCGGGTACAATCCCTTCCTGGACGAAGTCTGCCACCCCCGAGACGGCCGGACGTACGAAGGCCCCGTGCCCGACGGGACCTATCTGGACGTGACGGGGGGCTGGCACGACGCCGGTGACTACCTGCGCTACCTGCTTACCTCCAGCAATACCGTGGGACGTCTGCTTCTGGCCTTCAGGCTCTTCCCGAGCGCCTTCTCCGATTCTGTCGATGCCCTCGGCCATCCCTTTCCCAACGGCGTCCCGGATGTGCTGGACGAGGCGCGCTGGGGCCTGGAATGGATGCTGAAGTTGCACCCCGCGCCGGATCAACTCTACCATCAGGTAGCTGATGATCGCGACCATACGGGCTGGGACCTGCCCCACAGGGACACGTCGGACTATGGCTGGGGACCGGGCAGCTACCGCATCGTCTACTACGCCACGGGGCGGCCTCAGGGCCTGGGGGAGTACCAAAGCCAGTCCACCGGGATTGCCAACCTCGCGGGTCGCTACGCCGCAGCCATGGCCATGGCCGCCGAGATCTTCGCCAAGATCGATCCGCCCTTCGCCGAGGTCTGCCTGCGGGCCGCGCGCGAGGTGTACGCACTTGGCCTCAAGCAGCCGGGCTGCCAGGAAGGAACCCCCTGCCGCGCCCCATACCGATACCACGAAGCTACCTGGGCGGACGACATGGAGTGGGGTGCTGCGGAGCTCTTTCGGGTGACCGGGGACTCGAGCTATCTGCACCAGGCCCTCCGCTTCGCCCGAATGATCGGCCCCACCAGCTGGATGGGCCTCGATACCCTCCGGCACTACGAGTACTACCCGTTTTTCAACGCAGGACACTGGGCGCTCTGGACCGTCGCCCCCGCGACGTTCCGTGATACCCTTGCTGCCTATTACCGCGAGGGGATCCAGGCGATCCGGACGCGCGCCCTCCGCAACCCCTACCGCGTTGGGCATCCCTTCGTGTGGTGCTCCAACAATCTTGCGGCCGCGGTCGTGAACCAGATCTTGCTCTACGAACGTATGACCGGCGACTCGAGCTACCGGGACCTGCTCCACAGTCACCGCGATTGGCTGCTGGGGAAGAATCCATGGGGCGTTAGCCAATTCGTGGGCATTCCCCTCCGAGGAGGAAGGAC